>NZ_JAZHLK010000012.1:0-91086 GCF_036549515.1 Aurantimonas sp. E1-2-R+4
ATTCGGCATCGCCACGATGCCGCTCGACAAGGCTCTCGACTATATCGCCGCCGAGCCGGATTTCTGGATCCACGCTTGAGCGAAAACCCGCTCAAAATGGCCAAAGTCGAGCTGAGGCGCCCGCGTCGCAGACGCTGGCCGGACCTGTCGCTAACGCGGGTCAACGTCGCTTCTTGCGCCCGCCCCCGGAGCGGCCGGCCCAACTCGTCTCGGCTTGGTCATTGTCGGCGTTCTCGTCTTTCAGCTTGCGCCAGCGTGCCAGCCGTTCGGGATCGATGTCGCCGGCGATGACGCTGGCCTGAACGGCGCATTGCGGCTCGTGCGCATGGGTGCAGTCGCTGAATCGGCAAAGCGGCGCGCGCTCGGTGATCTCCGCGAACAGTCGGTCGAGACCGTCGGCGACGTCGCTGACCTGTAGCGTCCTGATCCCTGGCGTATCGATCACCCAGCCGCCGCCCGCGATCGCATGAAGCGAGCGCGCGGTGGTCGTGTGCCGTCCCTTGGAATCATGTTCGCGGACGGCGCCGGTCAGTTGCGGCACCGCCGCATCCGATCCGACCAGCGTATTCACCAGCGTCGATTTGCCGACACCCGATGATCCGACGACCGCCACCGTCTGTCCGCGTGCGCACCACGGCGCCAGCGCTAGCGCCGCCTCGCTTGCCTTGGGATTGACGATCACCACGTCGAGATCGCGCTGCAACGCGCTGGCCTGGCGATGGAAGGCTTCCGGGTCCGTTGCGAGATCCGCCTTCGTCAACAGGATGACCGGCTCCGTTGCGGCCTGGTTGGCCACGGCCAGATAACGCTCGAGCCGGGCCGGATTGAAATCGGCATCGCACGACGTGACGATGAACAGCGTGTCGATGTTGGCGCCGGCACATTGCGGGACATGCGTGCCCGACACCCGGCGCTGCAGGATCGACCGGCGGTCGAGGCGGCGCCGGACGAGGAGCGTCTCGGGATCGACCAGCACGAAGTCGCCGACCGCAAAGTGGCTGATCGGGAGGTCGGCCGGCAGCACCGGCTCGAGAGGACCTGTTGGTGACAGGGCGGTGATGCGCGAGCGATGAACCTTCGCGACGCGCACCGGCTGGAGACCCTCGTCATCCGATGTGAGCTGTTCTGAAAAGAACGCGGACCAGCCCAGGTCGAAAAGCGGATCGTTTCGGACAGGCGCGACTGGATCGATCATCGGTTTGCCCGATGTCGTCCGCGACCGATCTCGAACTGACAAGCAAGGAAGTCCTGCGGAGGGTATGGCGTCGCCAGTTCCAGCTGCACCGCGTTGATCCCGACCTGGAGGTTGCCGGCCGTTCCGCCGCTCACACCCGCATGTCCGCGGCGGTGTTCAGCGTCGTTCCGACCCGACTTGCGATGGGCAGACCTTCGTCCCTGAAGATCTGTACCCCGATGGATGGCGGACGAAAGGATCAGTCCCGTGGTTCCGGGGTCTCTGGGGTGGGGGCTGCCTGCTCCTTGGCGGCGGCCTTGGCCTCGGCCTTGGCGGCCTTCTTGGCAGCCTTGGCTTTATCGCGTTCCTGACGCTCGAAATCGAAATTGGGCTTTCTCGCCATCGTGGCTCCTTTTCGTCTATGTGGATATTGCCGCCGATCCGGCTGACGACCCATGCCGGCCGAAAGCGGATACGGTGTTCTTGTCGATCGGCGACCGGATGAACAGCCCGATTTTGGCTGTCCGCCGGTCTGCCTGACCGTCAGTCTACAACGCCAGTGCTTGTATGGCGAGGATTTGCATCTTGGGACATGCTGCCGTGCGACCAAGGCGGCGGTGCTGATCCGAGCATTTTCTGCCCGGCCGGATGCCCGTCACCGCACGATCAGCGTGCCCGCCCCGTGCTCGGTCAAAAGTTCCAGCAGGACGGCGTGGCGTTTCTTGCCGTTGAGGATGACCACCCCCTCGACGCCGCGCTCGATCGCCTCGATGCAGGTTTCGACCTTGGGGATCATGCCGCCGGAAATGGTGCCGTCACGGATCAGGTTCTTCGCCTCCGCCACCGACAGCTCCTTGATCAACTGACCGGATTTGTCGAGGACGCCGGGAACGTCGGTGAGGAACAACAGGCGCGAGGCTTCCAGCGCGCCGGCGATGGCGCCGGCGAAGGTGTCGGCGTTGATGTTGTAGGTGGCGCCGTCGCGGCCGGGGGCGACCGGCGCGATCACCGGGATCATTTCGGAGCGGGCCAAGAGGTCGAGCAGCGTGCGGTCGACCTCGACCGGTTCGCCGACAAAGCCGAGATCGAGCACCCGCTCGATGTTCGAGTCGGGATCGACGACGGTCTTGCGGGCCTTTTCGGCGAAGACCATGTTGCCGTCCTTGCCGCACAGGCCAATCGCCCATTCGCCCTCGGCGTTGATCAGGGCGACGATCTCCTTGTTGATCGAGCCGGCGAGGACCATCTCGACGATCTTCACCGTTTCCTCGTCGGTGACGCGAAGGCCGCCCTCGAAGCGCGATTCGATGCCCATCTGGGTTAGCATCCGGCCAATCTGCGGGCCGCCGCCATGGACGACGATCGGGTTGACGCCGGATTGCTTCAAGAGCGCGATGTCGCGGGCAAACGCCTGGCCCAGTTCCGGATCGCCCATGGCGTGGCCGCCATATTTCACCACGACGGTCTTGTTCTCGTATGCCTGCATGAAGGGCAGGGCCTGGGCGAGCAGGCGCGCCTGGGTCTCGCCATTGTCCTGGGGCAGTGCTGCATCATTCATGAGCGGTCTCCGGAACCCGTGCTTATGGGCCGCGCCGGGCTTCTAGCCGGAAACGGGGCGAAGAGGAACCGGGGGCGGTGGCGGTGTCTTCGGCGAAGATCATGCAAGGTCGGTCTTCGCGAAGTCGTTGCCGGTGTAGAGAAGGCGCGCGCCGATTTCCTTGGCGCTGGCGTAGATGAAGCAGTCGCCGAAATTCAGATCCGCCGGGTGGCCGACGATCTTGCCGTAAGTCGCAGCCGCCCGCAGGGCGCGCGCCGCCGTTTGTGGGCCGACGGCCACGACCTCGAGCGTGTTGGCTTTGACAAATTCAAGCACGACGATGTCCGCCGCGGCGATCTCTTCCGCCGTCGGGCGGCGGCGCGGATCGGATTTGGCGCGGGCCAGGCCGAGCGTCGCCTCGAACAGCGCAAGGGGCGAGGTGTACAGGGGCGAGTCCGCCTCTTCGATCGCGCGCTTCAATCTCTCCGCGTCGGGCTCGCGGTTGAGAATCGCCACGATCGCCGAGGCGTCGATCATCATCAGGCGTCGTCCCACATCGCGTCGGTGAAGGCCTTCATGTCGAAGGGAAGCGTTTGCGACGAGCCAAGGGCATCAGCCATCACCATCACTTTGGCGTTCCGGTCGTCGAACCGCTCGGGCCGGCGCGCCCGGCGCAACTCGTTCCGCAGCGCCCGTCGGACGGCGTCCGTCTTGCTCTTGGCCCCGGTCATGGCGCGAAGCTTCCTGGCGAGTTCGTCGACTTCAGGGTCCCGGATGTAAAGCGCCATCATCAAATCTCCGCACTGTATATTCATATCAAGAAAGTATATACAGATGCGAGGCCTTGCAAGGTCCGCCGCTTGTTCGGGGCCGGCAGATCCCTCACCCCACCGCGCGCTTGACGTCGTCGATGGCGCTGGCATCCTCGATCGTCGCCGGCATGTCGAAGGCGTCGTGGTCGACGATCGCCTTCATCGTGCGGCGCAGCACCTTGCCGGAGCGCGTCTTCGGCAGCTTGTCGACGATGACGACCCGTTTGAAGGCGGCGACCGGGCCGATGCGGTCGCGCACGATGGCGACGAGTTCGCGCTCGATTTCGGCGCGGTCCTGGCCGTTGGCGTTCTTGAGAACGACGAAGCCGCAGGGAAGCTCGCCCTTCAGTTCATCGCGCATGCCGATGACGGCGCATTCGGCGACCGCCGGATGGCCGGCGACCGCCTCCTCCATCTCGCCGGTCGACAGGCGATGGCCGGCGACATTGATCACGTCGTCGGTGCGGCCCATGACGTAGAGATAGCCTTCCTCGTCAATGAACCCGCCGTCGGAGGTGGAGTAATAGCCGGGAAAGGCCGACAGATAGCCGTCGCGGAAGCGGTCCTCGGCGTGCCACAGTGTCGGCAGCGCGCCCGGCGGCAGCGGCAGCTTCACCGCGATTGCGCCCATTTCATTGGGCGCGGCCTCCTTGCCCGCCTCGTTCAGCACATGGATTTCGTAGCCGGGCATGGCGACGCCGGGGCTGCCGCGCTTGATCGGCAGCAGGCCAAGGCCCTTGGGATTGGCGGCGATCGGCCAGCCGGATTCGGTTTGCCACCAATGGTCGATCACCGGACGGTCGAGGGTCTTTTCCGCCCAGATCAGCGTATCCGGGTCGGCGCGTTCGCCGGCCAGGAACAGCGCCTCGAATTGCGACAGATCATACTGCGCGGCCAGCGCCCCGTCGGGGTCTTCCTTGCGGATGCCGCGGATCGCCGTCGGCGCGGTGAACAGCACTTTGACCCCGTGCTCGGCGACGACCCGCCAGAAGGCGCCGGCGTCGGGCGTTCCGATCGGCTTGCCTTCGTAGAGAACCGTCGTGCAGCCCTTCAGCAGTGGCGCGTAAGCGATATAGGAATGGCCGACGACCCAGCCGACGTCGGATGCCGCCCAGAACACCTCGCCGGCCTTGGTGCCGAAGATCGCGTCCATCGACCAGTGGAGCGCGACCATGTGGCCGCCATTGTCGCGCACGACCCCCTTGGGCTTTCCGGTCGTGCCGGAGGTGTAGAGGATATAGAGCGGGTCGGTCGCCTTGACGGGAACGCAAGGCACGTCGCGGCCAGCCTCGATCTCGGCGAAGGCCTTGTCGCGCGAGGCGGCCCAGTCGTGGTCGCGGCCCTCGACCATAGTGCAGGTGCGTTCGGGCCGCTGCAGGACGATCGTTGCTTGCGGCTTGTGCGTCGCCAGTTCGATCGCCTTGTCGAGCAGCGGCTTGTATTCGACCTGCCGGGTCGGCTCGATGCCGCAGGAGGCCGACAGGATCAGCTTCGGGGTGGCGTCGTCGATGCGGGTAGCGAGCTCGCGCGCCGCAAAACCGCCAAACACCACCGAATGGATCGCGCCGAGCCGGGCGCAGGCCAGCATGGCGACGATCGTTTCCGGGATCATCGGCATGTAGATGATCACCCGGTCGCCCTTCTCGACGCCGAGATCGGTCAGGCTCGCCGCCAGGGCCTTCACCTCGCGCAGGAGCTCGCCATAGGTGATGCGCCGCTTGGTGCCGGTGACGGGGCTGTCGTGGATGATCGCCGCCTGGTCGCCGCGGCCTGCTTCGACATGGCGGTCGAGAGCGTTGAAGCAGGTGTTGCATTCGCCGTCGGGAAACCAGCGGCCATAGACCCCGGCATCGGCGTCGAGCGCGCGGGTCGGCTCCTTCGTCCAGGCGAGATCCCGCGCGGCTTGCATCCAGAAGCCTTCAGGATCCTTGCGCCAGGAATCATAAACTTCGTGGTAGCGGCTCGCCATGACTGTCCCTCCCGATCGCGGCGCGGCCGGCGTTGCTGCGGCCGTTCACGCTTTGCCTCGGGCGGCAGTCTACTCGGCGGCGTCCGGAACGGAAATGCTGCTTTCGGTGCGGGCGACCGCCGGCGGTTCAGGCACCTCGCAGCCGGTGGCGCAACAACGGCCGGGCTGCTTCGACACCCGCTGGCCCTCGTCGAGAACGCCGCGGCCGAGCAGCCGCTCCACCAGTTCGACCTTCTCCAGCACCGGATAGTTGCGCCAGATCTCGCGTTTCATGGCTTCCGGCGAGCCGCCGCCATGCAGCGAGATGACCGAGTACCAGCCGCCCTGATGCGAGGCGGTCAGATCTTCGATCAGCCGCGCGACCTCCAGCCGTTGTTCGGCCGGAATGTCCGGCCGGCCGGCAAGGACAGCCGAGAGCGAGGCCTTGGTCTCCGGATTGTGATCCTCGTCCGGACCCGGCAAGGCGACGATCAGGCCGCCGGAAACGTAATGGGCGACGCGGTGCATGTCGTAGATCTTGGTCGCCAGCAGCAGCTTGCCGACATTGGAGAACATCGGGTCGGGCATGATGTTACCAGAGCCGTCCTTGACGCCGTAGACCGAGGCGGCGACGCCGCAGGCATAGAAGCTCTCGGTGATGGTGATGAGTTCGACCATGGCCTCGCGGATATGCCCGTGCTTGTCCGGGTCGAGGCCGTTCTCCTCGGTCATCAGGGCGCCGGCTCCGATCAGGAGGTCGCCGAAGCCCGCCCGCGCGCCGATGCACGAATGCCGGTGATGGGTGGCGTAGGAGGTGGTCAGGTAACCGGCCTCGACGGTTTCGCCGTCCATGAACACACGCTCATGCGGCACGAACACGTTCTCGAAGATGACGACGCCGGTGGATTGGCCATAGGTGCCGGAAAATTTCGCCGCCGCCTCGCCAGGACGCCCAGCGGGCCGCGCGACGATGGTGACGCCTTCCGCGTCGACCGGCACGGCGCAGGCAACGGCACAGGCCGCGTCCTCCGGCCGGTGGGTCCGGCACGGCATGACAAGGAATTCGTGGACGTAGGGCGCGCCGGTGACGATCGCCTTGGTGCCAGAGATCACGATGCCGTCGGAGCGGCGCTCCTTGACGTGCACATAGACGTCGGGATTGGCCTGATCGCCGGGCCGCTTGGACCGATCGCCCTTGGCGTCGGTCATGGCGATGCCAAGCGTCAGGTCCTCGTCCTGGACGCGATGGAGATAGACGAGGAAGCGCTCGAAATAATCCGTCCCGTGCTCGGCATCGGCCCGCTTGGTCGCCTGCCACAGGCCGTTCAGCGCGTCATGGACGAGGTAGCGCTGGGCGCAGCCGGATTCCTGGCAGACGAGCCGGACGGCTTCGAGCTTGTAGAGCAGGTCGGTGGATGTCTCGTTGATATGCAGCATCCGGTTGACGGTCTTGCCGGATGTCGCTTGCCGGGCGGTCATCAGCGCCGCATGCTTTTCCTTGAGCGCCATGTCGTAAGTGACGCCGATGGCGTTGATCCCGGGCCGCAGCGAGGGTGCGTCGGCGACGCTCGCCACACGCTCGCCATTGACGAAGACGCGCGGATTGTAACCGCGGAGGGACTCGCGAAACTCGGCGGACGACATCATCATGGCGGATTTCCTCATTGTGTATTGCAAGCAAATTTGAACACTGTTAGAAAAAATGTCAAATGTAAGATAAAGGGACGAAATCGCGATGGGCAACGGGCAAGCGGATCGCCGCCGGGCCGTCGGCGAAATGAAGCGCGAGCTCATTCTCGATGCGGCGCGCCGGGTGTTCGAGGCCGATGGCCTCGACGGCGCCAGCCTGCGCTCTATCGCCAAGGCCGCAGGCTACACCCCGGCGGCCCTCTATTTCCACTTCGACTCCAAGGAAGCGATCTATGCCGAGGTGCTGGAAGCCTCGTTGCGGCGGCTGGAGAAGACCGTGGATGCCGCCGTGGAAGGGCTGGGTCGGCCCGACGACGAACTTGAAGCCGCCGCGATGGCCTTTTTCGGCTTCTACGCCGAAAACCCGCGCGATCTCGATCTGGGCTTTTACCTCCTGCGCGGCGGCATGAAGCCGCAGGGGCTCGGCGCGACGCGCGACGAGCGACTGAATGCCCGTCTCGGCGCGGCGCTGGCGCCGATCGGGCGGGCGGCGGAGGCAATGGGCGCCGAACGGTACCAAGCGAACCGGCTGACCGTGGAGATCTTCGCCCATGCCGCAGGCCTGCTGCTCCTCGCCCATACCGGCCGCATTCGGATGTTTGGCGCATCCGCGCCCGAGTTGATGCGGCGCTACGTGCGCGATCAAATGGCGCTGCTTCGCCGCAGCGATTAGCCGCCGCGAAATAGCGGGACCGCGCGATGAAATCCCGCGATCGTTCGCCGGGCTTAGAATCTGGTTGCGGCCTTTCGTAGTCTCTATTTAAACTCTTCGACGGATGCGGTGTCTCATGAAAGGGGCACTGATGCCGGCGGTGAGGGGGGATTGTGCGCGACGCGCCGTCGGGAGCGTCGCTGAACGGAGTCGCGTCGGCGGGCTTTGGCCAGTGTCTGCGGCCCTTGTCGTGTCCGCCGCGATCCTCGTCGGTGCAAGCAGCCCTGCCCACTCAGGCGCCTGGACGCTGGAGGAGGGCACGGGTCAGGCGATCGTCACCGGCCTCTACTCGCAAGCCGACGCGGCATTCGACGCGGACGGGTATCCCGCCCCGCGATCGGACTTCGAAAAAGGCGCGGTCGCAATCCTCGTCGAATACGGCCTCACGGAGACGTTCACACTTCTTGGCGATGGCGAATTCGGCGCCGAGCGCGAGGGCGATCTGCCCTTCGCCCGACCGGGGTTGTCGCATGTCGGGATCGGCGGCCGGTTGCGCCTATACGAGGCCGACGGCTTCGTCGCCTCCGGCCAGATTTCGGCGCGGGTCGAGGATGCCTTTGGCGCGGTCGACGCGGTGGTCGACACGTTTGGTTGGGACGCGCCGCAAATCGAGGCGCGGGCGCTGGCCGGCTACGGCTTCACCCTCGGTGACTATCCCGCCTTCGTCGACGCGCAAGCAGCCTATCGCTACCGGGTCGGCGGCGGGCCGGACGAAGTGAAGCTCGACCTCACCCTCGGCATCCGGCCGTGGTCGAACATCCTGCTACTCGCCCAGGGTTTTGCAACGTTCTCGGCCCGGAGCGACGCGGATGTCGAGAACTATGCCTATCACAAGGCGCAACTCTCGATGGTCTACGATTTCAACGAGCAATGGTCGTTGCAGGCGGGCGGCTTTGCGACCGTGGCAGGCACCAACGCGATCAAGGAGCGGGGCTTGATCACCGCCCTCTGGTATCGTTTCTGACGAAAGCGGCGGCGGGTGCGGCGTCCGCGAGCAGGAAAGAGTGAAGTCTTATGCGGAATTACCTCGGCCTCGACCTGGGCACATCCTCGCTGAAGGCGCTTTTGATCGACGCGGATCAGCGCGCCATCGCATCCGTCTCCGTGCCGCTCACGGTCGAGCGGCCGCGCTTCGGCTGGTCGGAGCAGAACCCGGCAAGCTGGATAGCGGCCTGCGAAGAGGTCCTGGCGAAGCTGAAAGCCGAGCACCCGGAGGAGCTTGCCGCGGTTGCCGGCATCGGGCTCTCGGGCCATATGCACGGCGCGACGCTGCTGGGCGAGGACGACCGGGTTCTGCGCCCCTGCATCCTCTGGAATGACACGCGCAGCCACGAAGAAGCGCGCGAACTCGACGACGCGGAATCGCGCGCGATCACCGGAAACATCGTCTTTCCCGGCTTCACTGCGCCGAAGCTCGTCTGGGTCGCGCGCCACGAGCCGGAGATTTTCGCCAAGGTTCGAAAAGTGCTGCTGCCGAAGGACACTCTGCGGCTCTGGCTCATCGGCGAGACGGTGTCCGAGATGTCGGACGCCGCCGGCACGTCATGGCTCGACACTGGCAGGCGCGACTGGTCGGACCGCATGCTGGAGAAGGCTGGCCTGTCGCTTTCCCACATGCCGCGTCTCGTCGAGGGCACCGAGGTTTCGGGCGGGCTCAGGCCGGAACTCGCCGCCGCCTTCGGGATGAAGGCGGGAACGGTCGTCGCCGGCGGAGGCGGCGACAACGCCGCGTCGGCCTGCGGTGTCGGCGTCGCCGAACCCGGCACCGGCTTTCTGTCGCTCGGCACCTCCGGCGTCTTGTTCACCGCGACGGCGGGCTACGCACCGGCGCCGGAAACGGCGCTGCACACCTTTTGCCACGCCATCCCCGGCCTCTGGCACCAGATGGGCGTAACGCTGTCGGCGGCGGGGTCGGTCGAGTGGCTGTCGCAGCTCCTGCGCGAAAAACCGGAAGCGCTGACCGACGCGCTGGGCGAGACCCTCGCCGAGCCGGGTCGGCTGGTCTTTCTGCCCTATTTGTCGGGCGAGCGCACGCCGCACAACGACTCTGAAATTCGTGGCGTCTTTGCGGGTTTGGAGGCGGGCACCGACCGGGAGGCGATGACCCGGGCAGTGCTGGAAGGCGTCGCCTTCTCCATGCGCGATTGCCTGGAAGCAGGTGGCGCGGGTGCGCGGCCGGAGCGGCTGATCGCCGTCGGTGCGGGCTCGCGCTCGGCCTATTGGCTGAAACTGATGGCGACGGTGCTGGGCTGCGAGATCGCCCTGCCGGAAGCAGGCGATTTCGGCGCGGCATTCGGTGCCGCGCGGCTCGGCCTGTGCGCGGCGACCGGCGCCGATCCCGCATCGGTCATGCGCGAGCCGCCGATCGCGCGGCGTTTTCAACCGGACGTGGACAAGGCGGAAGCCTATGACGCCGCCTGGCGCTGCTATCGCGCGCTTTATCCAGCCTTGAAGGCGGCGATGGCAGGGTAGGGGGCGGCGGTTTCGCGGCTTGGCCGGCTGGATAACGACGTAACGTAATCCCAAACGCAAAGAGAGCCGCCGCGGCCTGGAGGGGGATACACCGCAACGACTCTCTCGCTTTCAGCGAGCGCGGGCCCTGGAGAGGGGGAAGAGGGCCGCATCGCTCTCTATTCGGCTTAAAGCGGGGGACGTGCTTCGGCCGAACGCGACACCTTGAGGCATCGCCTAAGTTAAAATGCGACTCGGGTGGAAATAAATCAAGGCCGCGCGCCCGCATGCGCGTAAAATACCTGTGATAGCAACCTGAATTTTTTGTAACAGACAAGACGTCGTTGCAAGCGCAAGTGAAGCTTATGATTTGACACCCCGCAGGGTCAGCAGGGCGGCGATGGGAGCGCCTCGTTCCGGCCCCGCGCGGCCTTCGCGGAGGCGCCGATGTAACGATGGACTCGGACCCGGCGCCAAGCTATCTCCGGCCCATGCAAAAAGGCGATCATCTCTTCCTCGTCGACGGCTCGGCCTACATCTTCCGGGCCTATCACGCGCTGCCGCCGCTGACCCGCAAATCCGACGGCCTGCCGGTCGGCGCGGTCTCCGGCTTCTGCAACATGCTGTGGAAGCTGGTCGAGGAATCGCGCGACACGTCCGTGGGCGTCGCGCCGACGCATTTCGCGGTGATCTTCGACCACTCCTCGAAGACCTTCCGCAACGAGCTCTACGACCAGTACAAGGCCAATCGCGAGGCGCCGCCGGAAGACCTCGTGCCGCAATTCTCGCTGATCCGCGAGGCGGTGCGTGCCTTCGATCTGCCCTGCATCGAAAAGCAGGGTTTTGAGGCCGACGACCTTATCGCGACCTATACCCGGCACGCGCTGGAAGCGGGCGGCGATGTCACCATCGTGTCGTCCGACAAGGATCTGATGCAGCTCGTCGGGCCGTGCGTGATCCTCTACGACCAGATGAAGGACAAGCGCCTCGGGCCGGAGGAAGTGAAGGAGAAGTTCGGCGTCTATCCGGACAAGATGATCGAGCTGCAAGCGCTGGTCGGCGATACCTCCGACAACGTGCCGGGCGTGCCGGGGATCGGCCCGAAGACGGCGGCGCAGCTGCTCGATGAATATGGCGACCTCGAAACGTTGCTCGCCCGCGCGCCGGAAATCAAGCAGACCAAGCGGCGCGAGAACCTGATCGCATTTGCCGACCAGGCGCGGCTGTCGCGGCGTCTGGTGACACTTGATGAGGCGACGCCGCTCGATACCCCGCTCGACGATCTGTTCATCCACGAGCCCGACGGCGAAAAGCTGATCGCCTTTCTCAAGGCGATGGAGTTCACGACGCTGACCCGGCGCGTCGCCGCCCGGCTCGACACCAATGCCGCCGAGGTCGAGACCGCCGCGATTACCGTCACGGGTCCGGCGCGCGGTCCCGACCTCGATCCGTCCGCGCCGGAGGCGCCGCATGGCGATGGCGAGGCCCTGCTGCCCTTCACCCCCGCCGGGCTTGTCGAGAGCCGCAAGGCGGCGGCCACCTCGGCTACGTTCGACCGCTCCGCCTATGTGACGATCCGCGACGCCGCGACGCTTCAGGCCTGGATGAGCGAGGCGCGCGAGGCCGGGATTCTCGCCTTCGACACCGAGACCAGCTCGCTTTCGGCGATGAATTGCGACCTCGTCGGCGTCTCCTTCGCCACCCGTCCGGGCCGCGCCGCCTATCTGCCGCTCGGCCATATCTCGCCCTCCGGCGAGGCGGACCTTCTGTCGGAGAAGACGGCGGAAGACGAGATCGGCCCGCAGCTGCCGCTCGATGAAGCGCTGGCGATTCTCAGGCCCGTCCTCGAGGACGCGTCGATCCTGAAGATCGGCCAGAACTTCAAATACGACTACCTCGTCCTGCTCCAGCACGGCATCGCGGTCGAATCCTTCGACGACACGATGCTGATCTCCTACGCCCTCGACGCCTCGTCCTCGCTGGACGGCCACGGGATGGACGAATTGTCGGAACGCTTCCTGGGGCACAAGCCGGTGTCCTACAAGGAGCTCTGCGGCTCGGGAAAGAGCGCCAAGGCGATCGCCGCCTGCCCGATCGACAAGGTCACCGAATACGCGGCAGAGGACGCCGACGTGACGCTGCGCCTGTGGCAGGTTTTGAAGCCACGCCTCGTCGCCGAGGGCCTCGCCTCGGTCTATGAGCGGCTCGAGCGGCCGCTGGTGCCGGTGCTGGCGCGCATGGAGCAGCGCGGCATCAAGACCGACCGGCAGATCCTGTCGCGCCTGTCGGGCCGCTTCGCCCAGAAGCAGGCGGGGCTCGAAGCCGAGATCGCCGAGATGGCCGGCGAGGCGTTCAATCCCGGCTCGCCGAAGCAGCTCGGCGAAATCCTGTTCGGCAAGCTCGGCCTGCCGGGCGGCAAGAAGACCAAGAGCGGCCAATGGTCGACCGACGCGCGGGTGCTGGAGGAACTGGCGGCCGAGGGCCACGAATTGCCGCGCCGCATCGTCGACTGGCGCCAGCTCAGCAAGCTGAAGGGCACCTACACCGACACGCTGCCGGCGCATATGGACGACAACGGGCGCATCCACACCTCCTATGCCATGGCCTCGACGACGACGGGGCGGCTGTCCTCCTCCGAGCCGAATCTGCAGAACATCCCGGTGCGGACCGAGGAGGGCCGGGCGATCCGCACCGCCTTCGTCGCGCCCAAGGGCAAGAAGCTGGTCTCGGCCGACTACAGCCAGATCGAGCTGCGCATCCTCGCCCATATCGCCGACATTCCGCAGCTGAAGGAGGCGTTTCGCGAGGGGCTCGACATCCACGCCATGACCGCGTCGGAAATGTTCGGCCTGCCGGTCGAGGGCATGGACCCGATGGTGCGGCGGCGCGCCAAGGCGATCAATTTCGGCATCATCTACGGCATCTCGGCCTTCGGGCTGGCCAACCAGCTGTCGATTCCGCGCGAGGAAGCCGGGCTCTACATCAAGCGCTATTTCGAGCGCTTTCCGGGCATTCGCGACTACATGGACGCGACCAAGACCTTCGCC
Organism: Aurantimonas sp. E1-2-R+4; assembly: GCF_036549515.1. Lineage (NCBI taxonomy): Bacteria > Pseudomonadati > Pseudomonadota > Alphaproteobacteria > Hyphomicrobiales > Aurantimonadaceae > Aurantimonas > Aurantimonas sp. E1-2-R+4. Next base: position 13,371 of record NZ_JAZHLK010000012.1, read on the forward strand.
AAGGAACATGGCTACGTCGAGACGCTGTTTGGCCGGCGGGCGCATTATCCCGACATCAGGGGGCCGAACCCGTCGGTGCGCGCGTTCAGCGAGCGCGCCGCGATCAACGCGCCGATCCAGGGCACCGCCGCCGACATCATCCGCCGCGCCATGATCCGCATGGAGCCGGCGCTCGCCGCCGCCGGCCTGTCGGCGCAAATGCTTCTGCAGGTGCATGACGAACTGATCTTCGAGGTCGATGAGGACGAGGTCGAGGCGAGCCTGCCCGTCATCAAGCAGGTGATGGAGGGGGCGGCGCTGCCGCGCGTCGAACTCACCGTGCCGATCGAGGTCGACGCCAAGGCGGCCGGCAATTGGGAGGAAGCCCATTGAGCGACGCGAATGCCAGCAATGCGGCGCGCGACAGGCTGATCGTCGGGCTCGACGTGTCCACCCGCGCCGAGGCGGAGCGGATTGTCGAGACGCTCGGCGACGCCGTGTCCTGGTACAAGATCGGCTATCAATTGGCCTATGCGGGCGGGCTGCCGCTGGTCACCGACCTCGCCAATTCCGGCAAGCGGGTGTTTCTCGACCTGAAGCTCCTCGACATTCCCAACACGGTGGCCAAGGGGGTCGACAGCGCGCTCGCGCTCGGCGCGTCGATGCTGACGATCCACGCCTATCCGCACGCCATGCAGGCCGCCGTCGACGCGGCGAAGGGCACGGATTTGACGCTGCTCGGGGTCACGGTGCTGACCTCGCTCGACGACGCCGATCTGACGACGGCCGGTTACGCCCACGGCGTCTCGGACCTCGTGCGGCTGCGGGCCGGGCAGGCCAGGGATATCGGCATGGGCGGCATCGTGTCGGCGGCGCACGAGGCGGCCGCGATGCGCGCGCTGATCGGGCCACAGATGGTGATCGTAACGCCCGGCATCCGGCCATCGGGCGCGCCCGCAGGAGACCAGAAGCGGGTTTCGACACCCGCCGACGCGCTTCACGCGGGTGCCTCGCACCTCGTCGTCGCCCGGCCGATCGTTGCGGCCGCAAACCCGCGCGAGGCCGCCACGGCGATCCTCGACGAGATGGCGGCGGCGCTCGCCTCCAGGGCGTAAGGAAGCTTCGCAGCAACGCGCCGGCCGGAGGGGCCAAGCGCTGAATGGGAGAGAGACTGATGGCAAAGGGCTACTGGATCGCACGCGTCGACGTGCGCGACCCCGAGGGCTACAAGGGTTACGTCGAGGCCGCCGCGCCGGCGTTCCGCGAATATGGCGCGACATTCCTTGCCCGCGGCGGGCCGTTCGAGGCACTCGAGGGCACCGCGCGGAGCCGCAACGTCGTCATCGCCTTCGACAGCGTCGAAACCGCCAAGGCTTGCTACCACAGTGAGCAGTATCAGAAGGCCAAGGCGATCCGGCAGCGCTATGCCGAGGCCGACATGATCATCGTCGAGGGCTACGACGGCTAGCTAAGGGATGACGAAAAGCGGGGACCGGCTTTCTGCCGGTATCCCGCACATGCCATTTCCCGGAGGTTTCCGCACATCGTGTTGGTTCGCTCGCGGGGCGAAGCGGAAGTCCGTCAAAGTCCGCTTTTGATCGAGGCTCCGTCAGGACCGCAGTGTAGGGCTAATCGACGATGATGACCTGGCCGGTGATCGCGCCATCGACGCTCTTCGCATAGGCACGTCCGACGCGCTCAGACGAAACCGGGTTGTGTCCCGAAAACCACTGTCCATATCGCGGCACCGAGACATCTAACAGACCGGGACTTACGACATTGATCCTCAGTCGGCGGGGCATCTCAATGGCCGCCCCGACGACGAATCCACCGAGCGCTCCGTTCGCCGTCGCGGCACCTACGCCCATTCGGATTGGGTCGCGATCGAGCACGCCGCTCGTCAGTGTGAAAGACCCACCTTCCACAACCGACTTCAATCCGGCGAGGACAAGGTTGATCTGTCCTATTACCTTTCGACGCAGGCCAAGCAGGAGCGTTTCCGCGGTATGTTCACCAAGCGGCGCGAAATGCACATCCCCTGCTGTGGAGACAACCGCGTCCACCGTGCCGACGCGTGCATACATCTCATCGACGGACGAACGGTCAGACATATCGACCTGAATCTCTCCGCTCGAACGGCCCACGCGGACGAGATCGTGTCGTCTGCCGAGTTCCTCGCATGCTGCTTCGCCGATATCTCCCTCGGCTCCAACGACGATGATTTTCATGATTTGCCTCCCAGTATGTCGTCATATCGCGCGAGCTTATGGGTCAGCAGCTTTCTGCACTTCGCGAGTGATGCTTGTTGGACCTGCAGACGCTTCTCGTGCTCAAGGAGCATCCTCCTCCGCTCGGAGACTGTCCTGTCTCCCTGCTGGTAGAGCCCGGCGAAGTATTTCATCGCCTTGGTCGGCATCCCTGTTTCGCGAAGGGATGCGAGAAGGGTTAGCCAATCCACGTCCTCCGGCGAGAAGCGTCGCTTTCCATCAGACCCCCGGCAGACGGCAGGGCAAATACCAGCCTTCTCGTAATATCGTATTGTGTCGATGCTCAAGCCGCATTTCGCAGCCACTTCCGCGATTTTCATGGCAATCAAGGTCCCGAGATACATCTGCCTTGATCAGACTACCGACCTGGAGTTACTTCAGGTCAAGGCACGGCAATGGAAATCGATCACGTCATAGGAAATCGGATAAGATCGATCCGAATTGACGTGATCTAGCCGTCGCATTCCGGCACGGGGAAGCCATGGCAAAGAAGCCGGGGCGCAAGGCGTTCAAGGGTCTGGCGCCGAAAGGCTACCGCATTCGCATGATGGAGCCCGGCGAGGCCGAGGCATTGCTGGCGATCGGCCATGAGGCAGACACCCGGCTGCCGGAGCCTTCGAACGAAACACCAGCTGTGCGGTCGTCGCTGCCGGATTTCGTCCGGTTCCTCCTGTCCCACGAAATTTTCGTCGCCGCGGCCAAGCGCGACGGTTCACCCGTCGGCTACGCAGCAGCGCAAGAGCGCGGCGATCTTTACTGGCTCGCCGATCACCGCGTCCTGACGCCGCATCGATGCCGCGGCATCGGCAGCGCCCTCATCGCCGCTGTGACGCAGAGGGCACGGTGGTTTGACCATCGGGCCGTTGGCATACCAGCTACTGTCGACAACTCCCGTCAAGCGGCGCTCTATGAACGTAACGGTTTCATGACGGTCTCGCGCAAGCGACACCCGGCTATACTGGCGAATCAGCGAGTAGACGAGATGCTGGAGGAAGCGGGCATCGACGCCCAAAGGGTGCTCATCAAATGGCTATAGCAGCCATGTGCCGGTGTTAAAATCGACCTCGGCTCCCTATTTGTGCATTGCAGCAAAATTTGCTAATTCATTCAGGAAGGCATAGCGGGAGTTGATGTTGTATCATTTTTATGAATGGAACCACGCGGCGCTTACGCCGCTTCGGGCCATGGCCGACGTGACCCGGCTGTTTTACCAAAACCCGCTCAATCCACTGTCGCAGACCACGGCCGGGCGCTCTATCGCGGCGGCGGCCGAGCTGTTCGAGCGGACCACGCGGGTCTATGGCAAGCCGGAATTCGGCCTCGACGAAACCTTCGTCGCCGGTCAACGCGTGCCGGTGCAGGACAAGGTCGTGTGGGAGAAGCCGTTCGGCCGGCTGCTGCATTTCGACCGCGAACTGCCCAAGCGGCACGCCAAGGACCCCCGGTTTCTGCTTGTCGCCCCGATGTCGGGCCATTATGCGACCCTGCTGCGCGGCACGGTGGAAGCGCTTCTTCCCTATGGCGACGTCTACATCACCGACTGGAACGACGCCCGTCATGTTCCGGTGACCGCCGGTCGTTTCGACCTCGACGACTATGTCGACTATCTCATCGAGATGCTCCAATTCCTCGGACCCGACACCCATATCATCGGCGTCTGCCAGCCGGCCGTTCCTGTGATGATGGCGACGGCGCTGATGGAAGCGGACGAGGACGATTGTGCCCCGGCGACGATGACACTGATGGGCGGTCCGATCGATACGCGCATCAACCCGACCGCGGTCAACCGGCTGGCCGAGGAAAAGGGCATCGACTGGTTCCGCGACAACGTCATCATGACGGTGCCGTTTCCGCAGCTGGGCTTCACGCGGCCCGTTTATCCGGGCTTCCTGCAGCTGACCGGCTTCATGTCGATGAATCTCGACCGGCACATGACCGCCCACAAGGAGTTCTTCTGGCACTTGGTCAAGGACGACGGCGATTCAGCCGACAAGCACCGTGAATTCTACGACGAATACAACGCGGTGATGGATCTGACCGCCGAGTTCTATCTGCAGACCGTCGACGAGGTGTTCATCAAGCATTCGCTGTCGAAGGGCGAGATGATGCATCGCGGCAAGCGCATCGACCTCACCAAGATCAAGCGCACGGCGCTGCTCACCGTCGAGGGCGAGAACGACGACATTTCCGGCGTCGGCCAGACCGAGGCGGCGCAGCGGCTCTGCTCGAACATCCCGGCCGACATGCGTGTCCATTACGTGCAGCCGAAGGTCGGTCATTACGGCGTCTTCAACGGCTCGCGCTTCCGCGCCGAGATTTGCCCGCGCATCGTCGATTTCGCGCTGACGCACGGGACCACCCACGCCAACGCGACCCAGCCGCACAAGGATGTGGCGCCGCGGCGCGAGGGCGCCGTCGCCGAGCGCGAGGCAAAGGCCGAAAAGCTCGGCAAGACCATCATCGGTGAGACCGAAGTCGCCAAGCTGGCCGCCGCCGACGATGCGCAGACAGCGGCGACGCCGGCTCCTGAGACAAAGGCGAAGGCCGACAAGACAGCAAAGGCCGGCAAGGCGGCGAAGGCGAAGGCTGGACGGTCTGCCGACAACGCGAACGCTGCCGCGGCCAATACCAAGGCTGCGTCATCGGTAAGAGATGAGGGAAAGACAACGCCTGTCGCCAAGACAGCCAAAAAGCCGAAGGATCAGATATCCAAAGCGTCGGGCTCGAAAGCGAAACGGGCGGCGAATGATTCAGAACCGAACCTCTTCGCCGAAGCGTCGGCGCCCAAACCCGGCGCCGAGACGCCTGCGGCCAACCCGGCGAAGACCCAGCCGGTGAAGGCCGTTGCCAACTCCGCGCCCAGGCTCCAGCAGGAGACGACGAACAAAGTCGGCGGCGCCGAGGCCCCGAAGCCAGCTGTGGCCAAGACGGCCGCCCAGCGCGTATCTGCACCGCAAAAAAGCGAACCGGCGCCCGCCAAATCCAGTCCCGCCAAGGCGGGAGGCCCTAATCGCCGTGCCCGGCGCGCGGCCAGCGCCAGCGCAGCGGCGAAGCCGCGCAGCCGCCGATAGGGTTTTGCCGGACGCGGCGCGGCCAATCTCCGCGCCGCTCCCATGAAGCGAACAGCCGCCGGAGGGCGTCCCTCCGGCGGCTTTTTCATGGGCGCCGGGTGAAACTTCATCCAGGGCGCGGCAGGACAGGCTGGACGCGGCGGCGCCGCCCCTGTGGCCCCAGACCCTACTTCGACGCTCGACTACAGGCCCTTCAAGGATGCCGTAAAAGGCCGCATGGGCGGCAAAAATACGCCGCCTCGGTGACCGTAAGGGGGTCATATCACGGCGGTGTGATTTTTTGGCTCAATGCCGGGAACGCTCCTGCAATCAGTTGGTTAGAGGTGCCGACAGGGACAGCTCAACTCGAGGAATGGAGCTTACAATGTTCAAGACCACAGCACTCGCCACCGTCGTCGCGCTCGCCATGGGCGGCTCGGCCTTTGCCCAGGCCAATTCAACGAACGCCGGCAACAACAAGATCGATGCCGGCGGCGGCAAAGGCCTCGTCGTCGTCGATATCAGCAACAACGACATCGCGCAGAACATCGCCAACGATCTCTCGGCCCTCAACGATCTGACCGTGCAGGCGCAGGACGTTATCGATGTCGGTTCCGTTCAGGTGCCGATCAGCGTCGCCGCCGCGGTTTGCGAACTGGAGGTCAATGCGATCGCCAGCAGCAACGACAAGGGCGACAAGTCCTGCGATGCCCAGAGCACCAACGACGCTCTGAACCAGGCCGTGCAGCAGAGCCTGCCGACGCAGTCCAACTAAGCGACGCGTCCAGGCAAAAGCGAGGGGGCACGCCCCCTCGAACCGGCGCGATCGTCTGGATTCCGTCCCCGTTCAACCGGAAATCCGCCGGCAGTGGAGAGGCCCGTCACCAGACGGGGCTCTTTTCTTTCTCGGCCCTGACTCCAGGGCTATGTGCGGCCGGTAGCGGCAGGGCTATCCCGCCGCTTGCGCCTTCTTCTCCAGCCGGCGGCGATGCAAGACTGGTTCGGTATAGCCGGAGGGCTGTTCCCGCCCCTCGAAGACCAGGTCGCAGGCCGCCTTGAAGGCGATCGAGCCGTCGAAATTTTCCGCCATCGGCTGGTAGGCCGGATCGCCGGCGTTCTGCTCGTCGACCTTTTTGGCCATCTTCTTCATCGCTTCCATCACCTCCTCCTTGGAGACGACGCCGTGATGCAGCCAGTTGGCGATGTGTTGGGAGGAGATGCGGCAGGTGGCGCGGTCCTCCATCAGGCCGACATCGTTGATGTCAGGCACGGTCGAGCAGCCGACGCCCTGGTCGATCCAGCGCACGACGTAGCCGAGGATGCCCTGCGCATTGTTCTCCAGTTCGCCCCGGATCTGCTCCTCCGGCCAATTGGCGCGGTTGGAGAGCGGGACGGTGAGGATGTCGGAGAGGACCGCCCGGCTGCCCTTTTTGGCAATTGCCTCCTGCCAGGCGAGGACGTCGACCTTGTGGTAATGGGTCGCGTGCAGGGTCGCGGCCGTCGGGCTCGGCACCCAGGCGGTGTTGGCGCCGGCCTGCGGATGGGCGATCTTCTGGGCCAGCATGTCGTGCATCCTTGCCGGCATCGCCCACATGCCCTTGCCGATCTGCGCCTTGCCGGTCAGGCCGCAGGCAAGCCCCACATCGACGTTCCAGTCCTCATAGGCCTTGATCCAGGTGCGGTCCTTCATCACGGTCTTGCGGACCATCGGCCCGGCTTCCATCGAGGTGTGGATCTCGTCGCCGGTGCGATCGAGGAAGCCGGTGTTGATGAAGAACACCCGATGCTTGGCGGCGCGGATACACTCCTTGAGGTTGACCGTCGTGCGGCGCTCCTCGTCCATGATGCCCATCTTGAGCGTGTAACGGGCAAGGCCGAGCAGATCCTCGACGCGGCCGAAGATCTCGTCGGAGAAGGCGACCTCGTCCGGCCCGTGCATCTTCGGCTTGACGATGTAGATCGAGCCGGCACGCGAATTGCGGATGCCGCCGGTCTTCTTGAGGTCGTGCATGGCGATCATCGCGGTGATCACCGCGTCCATGATGCCCTCCGGCACCTCGCTGCCATCCTTGAGCTGGATGGCCGGGTTGGTCATCAGGTGGCCGACATTGCGGATCAGGAGCAGCGAGCGGCCGGGCAGGCTGAGGGGCGAGCCGTCGGCGCCGGCATAGTCGCGATCCGGGTTGAGCCGCCGCGTCACCGTCTCGCCGCCCTTCTCGAAGCTGTCCTGAAGGTCGCCCTTCATCAGGCCGAGCCAGTTGCGATAGACGGCGGTCTTGTCTTCGGCGTCGACGGCGGCGATCGAATCCTCGCAGTCGCAGATCGTCGTGATCGCCGATTCCATCATCATGTCGGCGACGTTCGCCGGATCGTTCTTGCCGATCCGGTTGGTCGCGTCGATGGTCACTTCCAGATGCAGGCCGTTGTGCTTGAACAGCAGCGCCGTCGGGGCCGCGGCGTCGCCGCGATAGCCGGCGAAGGCGGCCGGGTTCTTCAGCCGCGCCTGTTTGCCGCCGTTGAAGGTGGCGGCCAGTGTACCGTCCTCGACCGAATAGGCCTTCACGTCGATATGCGAGATCCGGTCGAGCGGCGCCAGGCCGTCGAGGAAGCTCTTCGCCCAAGTGACGACGCGCGCGCCCCGCGCCCGGTCGTAGCCCTTGCCTTCGGGCAGATCGCCCATCGCGTCGGTGCCGTAGAGCGCGTCATAGAGCGAGGCCCAGCGGGCATTGGCCGCGTTCAGCGTGTAGCGCGCGTTCATCAGCGGCACGACGAGCTGCGGACCGGGGATCAGCGCGATTTCCGGATCGACGTTTTCGGTCTCGATGGCAAAGTCCGCCCCTTCCGGAACGAGATAGCCGAGATCGCCCAGGAACGCCTTGTATTCCTTCATGTCGATCGGCTTGCCGCGGCGCTCGCGGTGCCAGTCGTCGATCTTGGCTTGCATCTCCTCGCGGATCCGCAGCAACTCCCGATTGCGCGGTGCCAGGCCGTTGAGGATGTCCGACGTCCCCTTCCAGAAGACATCCGGCGCGATCCCGGTGTCCGGCAAAGCCTCCGTGTCGATGAAATTCTTCAGGATGGCCGCAACCTTGAGGTCGTGGACGTCGATCATGTCGGACATGCGGTTTCTCCAATAGTGCGCTGCGGGAGGACATCCGACATGAAAAGCGCGAAGTCAATTCGACGGAGGGCGCACAAGGACGCACCCCGTTCCCAAACGGGGAGTGGGCCTGTCCTCTCCGCCGCCCTTGAGGTTTCCTCGTCGGCTGTTACAAATCTGCGACCGGGCCGCTTCGGCCCTTTTTGGGAGGACACTTCATGAAGTTATTCAACCGTCTCGCCGCCTCGGCGCTCGTCGCGGGCCTGGCCATGGCGCCAGCCGCCGCCTCGGCCCAGCAGTTCATCAACGTACTGACTGGCGGCACCTCGGGCGTCTACTATCCGCTCGGCGTCGCGCTCGCCAAAGTCTATGGCGACAAGATCGAGGGGGTGAAGACCCAGGTCCAGTCGACCAAGGCGTCGGTCGAAAACATCAATCTGATTGCACAGGGTCGTGGGGAAATCGCCTTCGCCCTCGGTGACTCGGTCAAGGCCGCCGCCGAAGGCAACGCCGACGCCGGCTTCCAGCAGCCGGTCGAGAAGCTGCGCGCCATCGCCGCGATCTATCCGAACTACGTGCAGATCGTCGCCTCCAAGGATTCCGGCATCACCGATCTGGCCGGCCTGAAGGGCAAGGCGCTGTCGGTCGGCGCACCGGCGTCCGGCACCGAGCTCAACGCGCGAGCGATCTTCTCGGCTGCCGGCATGAGCTATGAAGACCTCGGCAAGACCGAGTATCTGCCCTTCGCCGAGTCGGTCGAGCTGATCAAGAACCGCCAGCTCGACGCGACGCTCCAGTCGGCCGGCCTCGGCGTCGCCTCGATCCGCGACCTCGCCTCGTCGCTGCCGATCACGGTCGTTGCGGTTCCGGCCGAGATCGCCGAAAAACTCGGCGCGCCGTTCCAGGCAGCCGAAATTCCGGCGGGCACCTATGATGGCCAGGACGCAGCCGTGCCGACGCTGGCGATCACCAACATCCTGGTTACCTCGAGCGACGTCGACGAGGAACTGGTCTACCAGATGACCAAGCAGCTGATCGAGAACCTGCCGGAGCTGGTCGCCGCCCACAATGCAGCGAAGTCGATCGACCCGGCGAAGGCCGCGAAGAACCTGCCGGTCGCTCTGCATCCGGGCGCCGAGCGCTATTACAAGGAAGCCGGCCTGCTCTAAGGGTAGCCATTGTTTCACGTGAATCGGCCGCGCGACCGAAAGGGTGCGCGGCCATTTTCATTCGCGCGGCCTTCAGATTACCCCGTCACCCCGCAGCGCGGCGATCTCGGCGGACGAATAGCCCGCCTCGGCGAGAACCGTGTCGGTATCCGCGCCGAGATCCGGCGCCGGATGGCGGACGACGCAGGGCGTGTCCGAGAATTTGATCGGAAAGCCGGTCATCTTGACCGTGCCGTGGCCCGGATGATCGATGGCGAGAACCATCTCCTGCTCGCGCACCTGCGGGTTCTCGAACACCTCGGCGAGTGTCTGCACCCGACCGCAGGGCACGCCGGCGGCGTTCAGCCGCTCGATCCAGATCGCTTGGCTCTCGTGACGCATGGCATCGTCGATCATCGCGTTGACCTCCGCGCGGCGCTCGACCCGCTTGGCATTGGTGTCGAAGCGCGCATCCTCCAGCATCGCCGAAAGCCCGGTCGTCTCCAGGAACCGCCGCAGGATCGGCGGGGTCGACGCGGCCACCGCCACCGGACCGTCGGATGCCTGGAACAGCCCGTAAGGCGAGGCGATTGGGTGGTCGTTGCCGGTCGGCGGCGGCGTCTGGCCGGTGGCGAGCTGGGCGGCGGACAGATAGGCCATCATCGAGATCATACCGTTCATCATCGAGGATTCGACTGCCTGGCCGGCGCCGTCCCGGTCGCGCACGCGCAAAGCCGCGACGATGCCGAGCGCGGTATAGAGACCGGCGATGAGATCGGTCAGCGGCGGCGCGGCGCGGATCGGGCCGCTGTCCAATGTCCCGTTTACCGCCATGAAGCCGGACATCGCCTGGGTGATGAAATCGAAGGCCGGTCGCTCGCTATAGGGGCCGGTGGTGCCGTAGCCATTGACCGAGCCGACGACGAGCCGCGGATTGATGGCGTCGAGCCCGGAGCGGTCGAGCCCCATCGCGGCGAGGACGCCGGGCCGGAAATTCTCGACCAGCACGTCGGCCTCGGCCAAAAGCTTGCGCAGGACGGCTTTTCCCTCCTCGCGCTTCAAATCCAGCGTGATCGAGCGCTTGTTGCGGTTGAAGCTGGCGAAATACCAGGACAGGCCGTCGATGATCGCGCCCTGGCCACGCACATGGTCGCCCGAACCCGGCGTTTCGATCTTGATCACATCCGCGCCGAGATCGCCGAGGATCATCGAACAGAACGGTCCGGAGAGAATGCGCGTCAGATCGACGACGCGGATTCCGGCAAGCGGCTGCTCCATGCTTCTCAGCCCGCCGCCGTAGAGACGTCGTCGACGCCGTGCCGGGTCAGACGCGGCCCGGCCTTCATCACCTGGCCCGGCAACTCGCGGCCAAGGATCGCCTCGGTCCGCTTGGCCACATCGATCAGGCGTTCGAGATCGATGCCGGTTTCATAACCGCTTTCCTCGAGCAGATAGACGAGATCTTCGGTGCAGATGTTGCCCGTCGCGCCGGCGGCGAAGGGGCATCCGCCAAGCCCGCCGATAGAGGAATCGTAGCGGTTGACGCCTTCGGCGAGCCCGACCATGACATTGGCAAGGCCGACGCCGCGCGTGTTGTGGAAATGCAGCGTGATCTTCATCTCCGGCACGCCCTCCCGCAGCGCCGCCAGCAGTGCCTTGACGGTCGCCGGCGTCGCCATGCCGGTGGTATCGCCGAGATTGAGATCGACGAGGCCGAGGTCGCGGTAGAAGCGCGCGATCCGCACGACCGATTCCGGCGGCACGTCGCCCTCGAAGGGGCAGCCGAAGGCGGTGGCGACGCCGCCCTGGACCCGCTTGCCCGCCGCCGTGGCGATCTCGACCACCGGCGGAAACCGCGCGAGCGTCTCGTCGATCGAGGCGTTGACGTTCTTGCGGCTGTGCGCTTCGGAGGCCGAGCAGAACAGCCCCATGATGTCTAGCTGCGTTTCCGCCGCCCGCTCGGCGCCGCGGGCGTTCGGCACCAGCGCCGTCAGCACGACGCCCGGTCGCTTGTCGATGCCGGCCAGCACTTCGGCGGCGTCGGCGAGTTGTGGCACCGCGCGCGGCGAGACGAAAGAGGTCACCTGCACCTTGCGCAAGCCGGCATCGATCAGGCCATTGACGATCTCGATCTTGCGTTCCGTCGGGATGAAGGGCTTTTCGATCTGGAAGCCGTCGCGGGGGCCGACCTCACAAATCTCGATCCGGCTTCCCGTGCGCACCGGCATGGGCAACACATTGCCTGCTTCGGCCATCATCCCGCTCCTGTATTGTTTCGTCGGCATTACGGTTCCCATACGCGAAGGGTCAGTCGAAAGTAAATTTTGAAATATTTCGCTGCATTGCAGCATGCCCGCTTTTCGCGGCGCAGCACAGATGACATCGCGTCCGGCCTTGACCGGCCGAATACTTCGGTGTCATCCACTAACAAGGGCACGCAAGGGTAAATGTCGGTGACGGCGCGATCTCTTGCGGCCGACAACAGGGCGGGGGACGCAAGAACCGTCGCCAGAGGGAGGATGAGTATGTTTTTGAAACGTTTGCTGATGGTCGCGGCCGTGGCGTCGATCGCCTTACCGGCGACGGCGTTCGAGCCGTCGAATGTCGAGTGCATCGCACCGGCCAATCCCGGCGGGGGCTGGGACTTCACCTGCCGGACCGTCGGCCGCCTGCTGCAGGAAGAAGGCCTCGTTCCGGGCGCCGTCCAGGTGACCAACATGCCGGGCGCCGTCGGCGCTGTGGCCTTCGCCAATGTCGCATCGAAGCGCAATGACGACCCGAATCTGATCGTTGCGACATCGACCGTCGGCATCACCCAGATCGCCCAGGACAAATATCCGGCCGGCATCGACCAGATGCGCTGGCTGGGCATGCTTGGCGCCGATGTCGGCACGGTGCTGGTCAACAAGGATTCCGAATACGACTCGCTCGAAGCCGTTCTCGCCGCTGTCAAGGAAGATCCGGCCGGCGTCGTGGTCGGTGGATCGTCCTCGATCGGCGGCTGGGACCATCTGCGGTTCCTGATCCTGGCGCAGGAAGCCGGTGTTCCGACCGACAAGCTGAAGGACATCCGCTGGGTTGAATTCTCCGGTGGCGGTGACGCCGTCACCCAGTTGCTCGGCGGTCATATCGACGTCGTTCTCACCGACATCGGCGAGATCGGCGGCTTCATCCAGTCGGGCGACGCCAAGGCTCTGGCGGTCATGTCCGACGACAGGCTGCCGGCCTATCCCGATATCGCCACCGCCAAGGAGCAGGGCATCGAGGCGGTCGGCTACAACTGGCGCGGCTTCTACATGGGCGGCGGGGTTTCCGACGAGGCCTATGATTTCTGGGTCGAGAAGATGAAGGCGCTCTACGATTCGGAAGGCTGGCAGACGGCGGCGACCGAGTCGGGCCTCACCCCGATCTGGCGCGGCGGCAAGGAATTCGACGCCTTCGTGCGCGAGTCGAAGGACAAGGCCGCCGAAATCTCGAAGGCCATCGGTGTCATCCAGTAGGACGGCCATGAGCCTTCGTCTCAGTGACCGCATCGCGGGGGCGATACTGCTCGCCCTCGCGATCTGGTACTGGATTGCCGCCGGCGGCTATGTCGTCGCCTATGGCGATCCCGCCGGTCCCAGCCTGTTTCCCCGCATGGTCGCGGTGCCGCTCGGGCTGTTCGCGGCGTTCCTGATCATCAAGCCGGACCCCGACCCGATCTGGTTCCGCTGGCCGCATGTCTGGGGCCAGCTCGCGATGCTGGCGGTCCTCATCGCCTATCCGTTTGTCCTCGAACCGGCGGGCTTTCCGCTGTCGACAAGCGTCGCCGCGGTATTTCTGGCGCGGATTCTTGGCGGAAGCTGGTTGCAATCGGTACTCACCGGATTGGTGATCGGTTTCGGTCTGTTCTTTCTGTTCGACGGCGTTTTCGGCCTGCCGCTGCCGATGGGACCGCTTTTCGGCTAGTCACCGCTTGACCGGTGCCAAGGAGATCACGTGGAAATTCTTGGGTTTCTCGCTGACGGCTTTGCGGTCGCGCTGACGCCGACGAATATCGGCCTCGCCCTGTTCGGCTGCTTCATCGGCACGATCATTGGCGCGCTGCCGGGCCTCGGCCCGGTCAACGGCGTGGCGATCCTGATCCCGCTGGCGTTCTCGCTGCAACTGCCGCCGGGCTCGGCGCTCATTCTTCTGGCCTGCGTCTATTACGGCTGCATGTATGGCGGCCGCATCTCCTCCATCATGCTGAACATTCCCGGCGACGAACCGGCGATGATGACCTGCCTCGACGGCTACCCGATGGCCAAGAACGGCAAGGCGCCGGAGGCTTTGGCGATCTCCGGCATCGCTTCCTTCGTCGGCGCGGTGGCCTCGACCATCGGCCTGGTGCTGTTCGCGCCGCTTTTGGTGCAGTTCGCCATCCGCTTCGGCCCGGCGGAGTATTTCGCGCTCTATGTCATGGCCTTCGCCACGATCGGCGGCATCACCGGCGCCAACCCGGCTAAGACGCTGCTGGCGGCCGGGATCGGACTGATGCTGGGAACGGTCGGGATCGATCCGCAAAGCGCTGTGCCGCGCTATACCTTCGGCAGCTTCCACCTTTATGACGGCTTCCATGCCATTATCGCTATCGTCGGCCTGTTCGCCATTTCCGAGGCGCTGATCCTTTTGGAACACGGGATCGGCGTTCATTCCGGCGCGATTCCGGTCAAACGCGCCTTTGCCCGCTGGGCCGACATCCGCCAATCACTGGGGGCGATGTTGCGCGGCTCCGGCCTCGGCTTCGTCGCCGGCATCCTGCCGGGCGCGGGCGCTTCGCTGGGCTCGTTCATCGCCTACACGCTGGAAAAGCGCTATTCGAACAGCAACGACACCTTCGGCAAGGGCGATCCCCGCGGCGTCGCGGCGCCGGAGGCCGGCAACAACGCGGCGGCCGGCGGAGCGCTGGTGCCGATGCTGGCGCTCGGCGTGCCGGGCTCCGGCACGACGGCGGTGCTCCTGGCGCTGCTGATCTCGCTGAACATCACGCCGGGACCGCTCCTGTTCCAGAACCAGCCGGACATTGTCTGGGGCCTGATCGCGGCACTGTTCATGGCGAACGTGTTCCTGCTGATCCTCAATCTGCCGCTGGTCGGCCTGTTCACCCGGATGCTGGCGATCCCGATGTGGGCGTTGATGCCGTTCGTGGTGATGATCTCCTTCGTCGGCATCTATTCGATCAGCCACTCCACCTTCGACCTGCAAGTCATGGTCGGCTTCGGCGTGCTCGGCTTCATCCTGCGCAAGCTCGATATCTCGGTGGTTCCGGTCGTGCTCGGGCTTCTGCTCGGCGGCGAAATGGAAAGCATGCTGCGGCGGGCGCTGTCGATCTCGGGCGGCGATCCATCGATCCTCGTCGGCAGCGGGATTTCGATCGGGCTCTATACGGTGACGGCGTTCTTCCTGCTCGCGGCGGTCTATTTCGCGTTCCGCAAGCGGCGGGCGAAGCCGGCACTGGAGATCGAGCAGGAGACTATGGCGGACTGAGGCGCCGCGCCCGAATAGTGTGGCGGGCGCGTGGGCGGACGGGCGCTTGCGGCTTAAACCGAGGCCGTCGCCTGCATCCGCCGGACGCCGTCGGCGCCGCTCGACCAGAGTTCGCAGCCGTCGCCGTCGCGCAGGGCATGCAGGCCCATCGTCTCGCCGTCGAACAGCGGCCTGACGCCGCGATAAGCGAATACGGCCGGCGTCCGGCCGAGCGTTTCGGCGGCCAGATGCGCCAGCAGCGTCGCCTGCAGCGGCCCGTGGACGACAAGGCCGGGATAGTTCTCCTCCTCGAGGCAATAGCGCCGGTCGTAGTGGATGCGATGACCGTTGAAGGTCAGGGCCGAATAGCGAAACAGGGCCAGCGGGCTCGGCTCGAAGGCGTGACTGACGTCCGCCTTCGGCGACTCGGCCGCTTCGGGGCGGGCCGCCGGCGTGGCGCCACCGGTCTCGGCCGCGCGGTAGACGATGTCCTGGCGCTCCTCGATAGCGACGACGGCGGAGGCGAGAATGTCGTGCCGGACTGTCACGAAGCACAAGGGGCCGGAGCGGCCCTGCTTGAGTTCGACGGCCTCGATGCGCGAGCGGCGCGTGACCCGGTCACCGACGACGAGCGGTGCCAGAAAACGCAGTTCGCCGCCCGCCCACATGCGTCGAGGCAGCGGCACCGGTGGCAGGAAACCGCCGCGCGCCGGGTGTCCGTCCGGCCCGGTGGCGGAGTTGGGCACAACCGGCGGCGCGAGGCACCAATGCAGGCAGAGCGGGGCCGGGTCGCCCTCGGACACGCCTCCCGGATCACGGTCGAGCGTCGCCAGGAACGAGCGGACCATCCGTGTGTCGATATAGTCGCTCGCTTCCTCGGTGCGGCCGATCCAGCTTTTCAGATGGTCGATATCGATAGGGTCAGTCATCGTTTTCTCCCTCAATACGATCGCGGCAGGCCGGGTCTGCCCGGCGAGAGTGGGCAGGGATTGGCAAGACGCCTGCAGTTAAACCGTTCGGCCTGAAACGCGGATCTCCGGCCGCTTCCATCGCGCCGGCCCGGTGGTGTGGATGGAGGTGCCGCCGGCATCGACGGCGACGGTCACCGGCATGTCCTCGACCACGAATTCACGGATCGCCTCCATGCCGAGATCGTCGAAGGCGAGGATGCGCGAGGAGCGGATCGCCTTGGAGACCAGATAGGCAGCGCCACCAACCGCGATGAGATAGGCCGCGCCATGGCGCCGGATCGCTTCGATCGCAGCCGGACCGCGCTCGGCCTTGCCGATCATCACCAAGAGGCCGGTCGCTTCGAGAAGTTGGTCGGTATACGGGTCCATGCGGGTCGAGGTCGTCGGGCCGGCGGGTCCCACGACCTCGTCGCGCACCGCGTCCACCGGTCCGACATAGTAGATCGCACGGCCATTGAGATCGACGGGGAGTTTTTCGCCGCGATCGAGCATCGCGATCATCCGCTTGTGGGCGGCGTCGCGCCCGGTCAAAAGCCGGCCGGACAGGAGCAGCGTCTCGCCGGCCTGCCAGCCGGCGACGTCCTGGCGCGTCAGCGTATTAAGGTCGACGCGGCGCACGGCCGCATCTCCCTGACCGAGGGCGATGTCGGGCCACAGATCGATCGCCGGCGGCGTGAATTCCGCCGGGCCGGTGCCGTCGAGCGTGAAGCTCAGATGCCGGTCGGCGGCGCATTGCGGGACCAGCCCGACCGGCTTCGACGCGGCATGAACGGGATAGGTCGCGATCTTGACGTCGAGCACCGTGGTCAGTCCGCCGAGCCCCTGCGCGCCGATGCCGAGCGCGTTGACCTTCTCGTAGAGCTCGATCCGCAGTTCCTCGAGCTTCGAGGCCGGGCCGCGGGCAATCAGCGCCGTCATGTCGATGGGCGCCATCAGCGATTGCTTGGCCAGAAGCATCGCCTTTTCGGCGGTGCCGCCGACGCCGATCCCCAGAATGCCCGGCGGACACCAGCCGGCGCCGAGCCCCTCGACCGTCTTCAGCACCCAGTCGACGACCGAGTCGCCCGGGTTGAGCGCGGCGAAACGCGCCTTGTTTTCCGAGCCGCCGCCCTTGGCCGCCACCGTGACCGCGATCTCGTTGCCGGCCACGAGTTCGACGTGGGTGACGGCGGGCGCGTTGGTGCCGGTGTTCTTCCGCTCGAAGATCGGATCGTCGAGGATCGACGGGCGCAAGGGGTTCGCTGCGTCGGTATAGGCGATCGCCACTGCCTCGTTCACCAGTTCGGTGAGCGGGCGCGTGGTGGCCAGACGCGCCTCCATGCCGAATTTGACGAATACGTTGACCGTGCCGGTGTCCTGGCACATCGGCCGCCCGCCGAGCGCGGCCATGCGGGAATTGACCAGGATCTGCGCCATGGCGTTCTTCGCCGAGGCGCTTTGCTCGCGCTGATACGCCTCGGCGAGATGGGCGATAAAATCCGGCGGGTGATAGACCGCGATATATTGCAGCGCGTCCGCGATCGAGCGGATGAAATCGTCCTCGGTGATGGGAGAAGCGCTCACGCCGCCGCCCCGCTGGAACGCGGCGTTGCGCCGAGCGACGGAAGCCGGTCGAGCCCTTCGAACCGGTCGGCCAGACGGCTCGCGTCGTCGCCGAGAACCGGCTCGGCGAGCGCCATGAACTTGGCGCGGATGGCCTTGGCGTCCGGGAAGGTCGCCGGCTCGCCGGACGGGTCGGGAATGCGTCGCTCGAGCAATCCGCTGGCGGTTTCGACGCTCAGCGTTGCGCCGAAGGGATGCGCCAGCCCTTCCAGGCTCTCGTCGCGCAGGACATCGATCCGGTCCGACAGCGCGTCGAGCGCCGGATCGCCGATCCGCCGGTAGTCGTCCCAGCCGAACGATCCCTGGTCGAGCGCCACGCTGGCGACGAAGGGCATGGAGAACTGGCCGTCGACGATCGTGCGCACCCGGCGCTTTTCCGGCAGGGGATCGCCGGTCAGCGTGATGCCGTTGCGGTGCAGCCCGACCGTCACGGAGCGGATGTCCGCAGCGGTGAGCCCCTCCTCACGCCGCAACGCGAGCAGCCCGTCGAGCGCGGCATGGGTGTAGCGGCAGGAGGGGTAGGGCTTCATGCCGATCTTCATGGTTTCCCAGACCATGCCGAACCCGGCCACCGCCTTGGCCGGATCGGCCGCGTCGGTGTAGCCGACGAGCAGCCCGTGCCGGCCCTCGATCGGGGCGGACGCCGCTTTGAAGCCATTCTTCGCCAATGTCGCCGCGAAGACGCCGTTCATCGCCGCCGCGCCGACCTGCCAGCGCTTGTTCCAGGCGCCGTTAACGAGGAATTGCAGTGAGCCGGCGGCCTGACTGCCCGACACGCCGAAGGCGCTGGCGACACCGTCCGCATCGAGGCCGAAGAGCCGCGCCGCGGCCGCTGCGGCGCCGAAGGTGCCGGCGGTGGCGGTGGGATGAAAGCCGCGCGCGTAATGGCTGGTCGGGTCGAGCGCGTTGCCGAGTCGGCAGCAGACCTCGTAGCCGGCGACGATCGCCGTGACGATCTCGGCGCCACTCGCCCCGACCATCTCGCCGACCGCGAGCGCCGCCGGCACCACCGGGGCGGAGGGATGCAGCGAGGAATCGGCATGGGTGTCGTCGAAATCGAGGGAATGGCCGAGCATGCCGTTGACCAGAGCCGCGACCGGCGGCGCCAGCCGGCGTCCCGTGCCGACCACGCTGGCGGCGCCCGGCCCGCCGAGGCCGAGTTCGTCCAGCGTCGCATAGAGGCTCGGGGTGGATTCCGATTCGGCATGGGCCCGCACGATGCTGCCTGTCAGATCGAGCGCCAGATGGCGGGCGCGCAGGGCGACCTCCGGCGGAATCGCGTCGAAGGACAGATTCGCCACGAATGCCGCGAGGATTCTCGTTTCGTCGCTCATGTTCGCGCCCTCCCAGGCATCGTCGCGTGGCCCGCTCGCTTCATTCCGGCGCGACAATCGTAAGCTTGTCGGTTTATTGGCATTGTCGTGCGGGTCAAGCGCCGAAGCCGAATTGATCCAGCGCCGTGCTCCTCGGCTCGCCGGTTGGGGTCGGCCAGTGCTATCGGCTCTGGCCGATATCACTGCGGTCCAGTAAAACGCGGCGCGACAATCGGCTGAAAGTGATCACCCGGCCATCACGCAGCGAAGCGGAGCCCCTGAATGAACAATGATCTCGCCGGCGTTCTCGTCGTTTCCGTCGAGCAGGCCGTCGCCGCGCCCTATGTCTCGGGGCGACTCGCCGACGCCGGTGCGCGGGTGTTGAAGATCGAGCGCCCGGAGGGCGATTTCGCTCGCGGCTATGACAGCTTCGTCCACGGCGAGAGCGCCTATTTCGTCTGGCTCAATCGCGGCAAGGAATCGGTCCGGCTCGACCTCAAGGACGCGACAGATCGCGAACGCCTCGCCGGGCTGATCGGTAAGGCCGATATCTTCATCCAGAATCTCGCCCCCGGCGTGATTTCGCGGCTCGGCTTCGACGTGGGTGAACTGCGGGCGCGTTATCCGCGGCTGATCACCTGCTCGATTTCCGGCTATGGCGACGACGGCCCGCTCGCACATCTGAAGGCCTATGACCTTCTGGTGCAGGCGGAGACGGGCCTTTCCTCCGTCACCGGCAACGAACACGGGCCGGCGCGCGTCGGCGTTTCGGTCTGCGACATCGCCGCCGGCATGACCGCGCTATCCAGCATCATGCAGGCGCTTTACGCCCGCGAGCGGACCGGCGCCGGACGGCACATCTCGCTGTCGCTGTTCCACGCCCTCTCCGACTGGATGAACGTTCCGTACCTGCAATATGTCTATGGCGGCCTGACGCCGCCGCGCAACGGCCTCAGCCACCCAACGATCGCGCCATACGGGGTCTACGAATGCTCAGACGGCCGCGCCATCCTGTTGTCGATCCAGAACGAGCGCGAATGGGTCAATCTCTGCGCCAAGGCCCTGGAGCAGCCGGAATTGGCCACGGACGAGCGGTTCTCATCGAACAACCGGCGCGTCGCCAACCGGTCCGCGCTGGAGGCGATCATCCAGGGCATCTTCGCGCGCCATGATCGCGACGCCATGGCCGCGCGCCTGGAGATGGCGCAGATCGCCTATGGCCGGCTCTCCGACATGGAAGATTTGAAGAACCACGCCCAGAACCGGACGGTGACGGTCGATACGCCGTCAGGCCCGGTCACCATGCTGGCGCCGGGCTTCCTCATCGACGACACGCTTCCGGAATTCGGCAAGGTGCCTGCGCTCGGGGAAGACACCGAGCAGGTCCTCGCCGAGTTCGGGCTGACCGAACCAGCGTCCGCGAAGAGCTGACGGGCAAGCCGAAGCGCGAAATGCTGACGGTGATCGCGCTTCGGGTTCAGCTTGTTACCAGTCGGTGCGGTCGGTGGTGAACAGGAAATCCTCGCCCGGTGCGCCCGAATGGCAAGCGATGCAGCCAGCCTCGGCGTTGCCCTTGGCGACCCGGCCGGCCAGTTCCATCCCCTTCGGGTTCTTGTCGAGCGAACCGTCCGGCAGATATTTGGCGTAGAACCAATCCTTGTTCTCCGCGTCGTAACCGGCCTCGCGCTTGAACATGACCGTGACCGCACCGAGATGCCCGCCCGGGTCGGCCAGGACCTGGTCGGCGGTCACGCCTTCGGGGCCGTAATTGTTCTTAACCACCAGCGAGCCGGCCTGACCGTCGATCTCGGCGTTGAGATAGAAGGTCTCGAGCATCATGCCGTGCGGGTCGGTGCCGGCATAGGGAAAGGCGTGAATGGCGCCGTCGCCGGCGAGATTCAGCTGTTCCATCGCCGCCCAGACCTTCTGGGCATAGGCGGTGTCTTCTTCCTGGCCAAACGGCGGGGTCTGCGCCTGGGCCACAGCCATGGTCAGCGCCGAGGCGACGACGAGGCTTCCAACCAGCTTCGAACGAAATTTCATGAGTTCCTCCACCTTCTTCCGACTCCGAGGCCGATCCCCGAAAGATCGTGCGAGCGGTGCCAGCCCGGTTTGCCGCACCGACGTGTTCGGCGCGGCAAGAAACCTGCACGCTCGATGGTTCTTCGCGGCGGGGGCGGGATTTGTAACGTCCGAGGTGGGGAAAATTAATTCGCCGCACCCTTCACGGGGTGGACGGTCGCCTACGATGCCGAAATCGAACAGCGCGGGAGCGGGGCGCCGCGGGGCTTAAACCGGACCGCACGAAAAAGTGACACGCAACCCCAGCGCTTCGGCGGCATTCCTGGGGACGACGAACCCCAAACGCATCTGACCGAAGGACGATATCATGCGCCACACCACCCCGATTCCAGGCGACAAGGCTCCGAAGCTGGCTGTGGAGGTTCTCGGCGGCCCCGCCTTCGATCTGGCCGCCGATAAGCCCGCGAAGATGTCGCTGGTGTTCTTCTATCGCGGTGTCCATTGCCCGATCTGCAAGACGCAGTTGGAAGAACTGAACGACAGGCGCGCCGAGTTTGAGGCGATCGGCGTCTCCGTTCGCGCCGTGTCGATGGATTCGAAGGAGCGGGCCGAACGGCAGAAGCAGGAGTGGAAGATCGCCGATCTGCCGATCGGCTACGGTCTGACCGAGGAAAGCGCCCGCGAATGGGGGCTGTTCATTTCCGCCAAGGAGAAGGATTCCGAGCCGACACGCTTCGCCGAGCCCGGCATCGCGATGATCTACCCCGATGGCACGATCTATGCGCTGCATTTCCAGAGCATTCCCTTTGCCCGCCCGACGCTGGACGGCTTGAAGAAGGGGCTCGGCTTCATCCTCGAAAACGACTATCCGATCCGCGGCAAGCTCGCCGCCTGAGCCAACGCGCTAATTCAAGCATCGGCGGGGACGGCGTCTGGTCTCGGCCGGTGCTTTTCGATTCAAATCCGGACCAACGGCTCTCCTTCTCCAGAGGCTTTTGCGACGGCCCGCTTCGCGCTAGCGTTGGCAGATAGCCTTTTCTCACTTTCGATGACGAGTCGTATGACCCACACTCCACACCTCTCCGACGAGCCGCGCTGGAAGCACGATGGCGTCCGCGTCATCAAGGGCGATCAACTCGATTCCAATACCGCCCAGACGCCCGGCATGTTTCGCCAAGCTGCCATCAATCACGCCCGCGTCGGAGCACAGAAAATCTGGGCTGGCACGGTCACCATCGAGCCCGACGCCAAGACCGGCGTCCATCATCACGGCGCGCTGGAAAGCGTCATCTTCGTCTTGCGCGGCAAGGCCCGCATGCGCTGGGGCGAACGGCTGGAATTCGTGGCGGAAGCGGCAGCCGGCGACTTCATCTTCGTGCCGCCCTATGTGCCGCATCAGGAGATCAACGCCGATCCCCAAAATCCGCTCGAATGCGTGCTCGTGCGCTCCGACAACGAGGCGGTGGTCGTCAACATCACCGACGTCGATCCGGTCGAGCGGCCGGAGGAAGTCTATTGGGTCGATCCGATCCACCGGCATCCCGGGGGCGGGGCCTGAGTCCGGCATGACGCGGCGGGTTTTCCCATGCGACGCGGACCGTCGGGTGATGCGCGGCGCGTCCGCCACCGGCGGCCGTTCCGAACAATGCGAGCGAAGGAGCAGGCCATGGCCGACCAAGCTGACCGGGGTTCGCAAGCCGCGTCCGTCCTCGTCTTCGGCTCGCTGAACGTCGATCTGGTCTGCCGGGTCGCGGCGATCGCGCGGCCGGGCGAGACCGTGCTTGCCCCCGACTACGAAAAGTTGTTCGGCGGCAAGGGCGCCAACCAGGCAGTCGCCGCCGCGCGTGTTCTCGGCGCGGCCAACCGCGTCGCGATGGTCGGTGCGGTCGGGGACGACGAACTGGGCAGGGCGATCACCGGCAATCTGGCCAGCGAAGGCATCGACATCAACGGCCTCCAGACGGCGCCAGCGCGGACCGGCTGCGCCTTCATCAGCATCGACAGCGGCGGCGAAAATGCCATCACGGTGGCGAGCGGCGCCAATGCCCGTCTCGACGCGTCGGCGCTGCCTGACGGTCTGCTCGACCCGTCCAGCGTGCTGGTGCTGCAAATGGAAACGCCGCTCGCCGCTAGTTTTGTGGCGGCGGAGCGAGCCCAAGCCAAAGGCGGGCGCGTGGTGGTCAATCTGGCTCCCGTGCCCGCCCAACTCGATGCCGACGATCTGGCGCGGCTGCTGGCGCCGACCGACTATCTCATCGTCAACGAGAGCGAACTTGCCGCCGCCGCCGGACTGTCCGGAATCGGCGGGGACGAGCCCGGCGCGCTGGCGACCGCTCTCGCCGCCCGCTTCGACCTCGTCGTCATCGCCACGCTGGGAGCCAAGGGCGCGCTGGTCGCCGAGGGCGAAGCCATTCACCCGATTCCGGCACTGGCGGTGGAGCCGATCGATACGACCGGTGCCGGCGATACCTTCGTCGGCGTGTTCGCCGCGGGTCTCGGCGAGGGGCTGTCGACCGAAGCCGCGGCTGAACGTGCGGTCGTCGCGGGGTCGCTCGCCTGTCGCCGGGTCGGGGCTCAATCGGCGATGCCGACGGCGGCCGAGATCGACCAGGCGCTCGCCACTCGCTGAGGGCGCGGGCGCTCTGGCGGGCCGCGGTTCGGGCGTTTATGGTCCGGCTGACCTCATGCCCAAGCAAAGGATGTCGCTTGCGTCGCTGGAACTGCCTTTTTGCCGTCGCTGGTCTTTTCGTCGTGCTGTGCGTGCCGTCTTTTGCGCATGCCGCGACGGTGCGCGTCGCGGTGGCGGCGAATTTCACCGAAGCGGCCAAGGCGATCGCCGCCGCCTTCGCGGCGAAGACCGGCGACACGGCCGAACTCAGCTTCGGCTCGACCGGCACGCTCTACACGCAGATTTCCCAGAACGCGCCGTTCGAGGTGTTTCTGGCCGCCGACGACGCGCGGCCGAAAAAAGCGGTGGCGGAGAAGCTGGGCGTTCCGGGCACCGTCTTTACCTACGCCATCGGCAAGATCGTGCTCTACAGCGCCGATCCGGATTGGGTCACCGGCGCGGAGACGCTGAAAGCCGGGGATTTCGACAGGATCGCCATCGCCAATCCCCTGACCGCTCCCTATGGCGCTGCCGCCGTTGCGGCGATGCGGGCACTCGGCGTCTACGACGCGCTGGAGCCGAAGTTCGTCCGGGGCACCAATATCGCCCAAACCTTCCAGTTCGTTGAGACCGGCAATGCCGAACTCGGCTTCGTCGCCCTGGCGCAGGTCGCCGACAACGAGAACGGCTCGCTCTGGGAAGTGCCGGCCGATCTTTACCCGCCGATCCGGCAGGATGCGGTGCTGCTCGAAACCGGTCGTAAGAGCGAAACCGCGAAAGCGTTTCTGGATTTCCTGAAGGGGCCGGAAGCGGCCGCGATCATTCGCCAGTTCGGCTACGATACGGGCGATTGACGCGGTGTTCGAAGGTGGTGAAATCCTCAGTGCTGTCGTTCTGACCCTCGAGCTCGCGACCGCGACGACGCTGATCCTGTTGCTGATCGGCGCGCCGCTCGCCTGGTGGCTGGCGCGATCCCGGGCGCGGTGGAAAGAGATCGTCGGGACGCTCGTCGCGCTGCCGCTGGTGCTGCCGCCGACCGTCCTCGGCTTCTATCTTCTTATCGCGCTCGGGCCGGACGGTCTCGGCGGGCTTCTCGGCGTGAGAACGCTCGCCTTCAGCTTCGAGGGGCTGGTGATCGGCTCGGTGGTCTATTCCATGCCCTTCGTCGTGCAGCCGATCCGCAACGCCTTCGAGGCGATCGGGGAGCGCCCGCTGGAGGTCGCGGCGACGCTGCGCGCCGCGCCGCTCGACCGGTTCCTGACGGTGGCGCTGCCGCTGGCACGGCCGGGCTTCCTCACCGGCGCTGTGCTCGGCTTCGCCCACACCGTCGGCGAGTTCGGCGTCGTCCTGATGATCGGCGGCAGTATTCCCGGCGAGACCAAGGTGCTGTCGGTGGCGATCTATGATTACGTCGAGACCCTGCGCTGGACCGAGGCGCATATCCTCGCCGGCGGCATGCTGGTGTTTTCCTTCCTCGTCATCCTGACCATGACGCTGATCGGCCGGCGGATGGGGCAACCGCAGCCGTGACGACCCATGATGGCTCCAAAGCGGAGACACCCCGCATCGACATCGCGCTTGCGGGCCGGCTGGGGCAGTTCGCGCTCGACGTCGCCTTCGATCTGCCCGCCTCCGGCGTCACCGCCTTGTTCGGACCCTCCGGCTCGGGCAAGACCACGGTGCTCCGGGCCATCGCCGGCCTCACCCGGCTCAAGGGCCGCGTCGTGGTCGGCTCCGAGACCTGGCAGGATGCACAGATCTTTTGCCCGCCGCATCGCCGCGAGATCGGCTACGTCTTCCAGGAAGCAAGCCTGTTCGCCCATCTGACGGTCTTCAAAAACCTCGTCTATGGCGCGCGACGCAGCGTTGGCGGCCTCGATGAAGGGCGGTTCGCCGAGATCGTCGGCCTGCTCGGCCTGCGTCCGCTGCTCGCCCGCTCACCGACGACGCTGTCAGGCGGCGAACGCCAGCGCGTCGCCCTCGGGCGCGCGATCCTGTCGCGGCCACGCCTGTTGTTGATGGACGAGCCGCTGGCAGCCCTCGACCGCATGGCGAAGGATGAGATCCTGCCGTATTTCGAGGCGCTGCACGATCGGCTGCGAATCCCGATCCTCTATATCAGCCACGATATCTCCGAGGTCGAGCGTCTCGCCGACCGGATCGTCGTGCTCGAAGCCGGCCGGGTCCGCGCCAGCGGCCCGCTCAACATGGCGCTGACCGACGCCGGTCTCGGCTTCGTGCGCGATCCGCATGCGGCCTCCGTGCTGCCGGCGCGCGTGGTGGCGTTTGACGCGGCGGACGCGCTGGCCGAACTCGATCTCGGCGGCCAGCGGGTGTTCGTCGACGGCTGCGGGCCGGACGACATTGGCGGGCTGCGGCGCCTGCGCATCGAGGCCAGCGACGTCAGCCTGTCGCGGGAAATCCCGACCCTTTCGACCATCCTCAACACGCTTGCGGTTCGGATCGTCGCCGTCGAGCCGACCGCCGCGGCCGCCAGCCTGGCCTTCGTGCTTGCCCTCGACGGGGCGCCGGAGATGAGTTTCGTCGCCAAGGTGACACGGCGGTCGGCGGCGCGGCTGGGCCTTGCCGTCGGCGACCAACTCTTTGCCCAGATCAAGTCGGTGTCGCTGGCCACCGCGCCGTCGCTCGGCAAATGAGGGCTGTCCTTAGTGGATGGTTGCGGCCCTTGCGGGGCGCGTGACCGGGCGGTCGGCGTCGGGGTACCAGTAGCGGGCGTCCGCAGCGCCCCGGTCGATCAACACGAAATTGTTGGCGAAGACCCGGTAAGGATGGCTCCATTCGCCGTCCGGCCATTGCACCCGCACTTCGGCGCGCTCGGCGGTGCCGAGGCCGACATGGACGAAGCCGGATGTGCCTGAGGCATGGCCGCCGCCCACCTGAACCGTGCGGTTGATCGTCTTCGTGCCGACGCGGACCGCGAGCTTCGCACCCAGCGCTGTTCGGTTGGCGTCCTTCTGGCCAAGCGCGATCTCAAGGAAATTGCCTAGCGGCCGTTGGCCGAAGTCACTCTTTGCCCCGAGATTGCGGAACAGGCTCGCCGGGTCACCGCGATTGACGACCAGGAGGTCCAGCGCGCCGTCGAGGTTGAAATCGGTTATCAGCGCGCCGCGTCCCTTGGTGGCGAGCGCGATGCCGGCCTCGCCGCCGCGCTCGGTGAAGCGGCCGTCGAAGCCGCCCATCAGGAGATTGTCCGGGTCGTACGCGGCGAAATCGGGCATCGCCTCGACATTGCCCTTGGCGATGAAAAGATCGAGGGCGGTGTCGTTGTTGAAATCGGCAAAGCCCGCATGCCAGCCGGTCGACGGCTTGCCCGCGTCGTCCTTGTAGGGCCGGTGGGCGGTCGCACCGCGCTCATAGGCCTCGTCCCGATAGGTCGGGGCGTCCTCGAATTCGCGGTCGAGAAATTGCAGCTTGGTGTCGCCCATCGAGGTCAAGGCGTATTCCGGCGTGCCGTCGCCGTCGATGTCGCCTTCGGCGATGCCCATTCCCCAGATGGTCAAATGTTGCCAGCCATCGGCCTTGCGATAGGGGTGCGGCGCCCGGCCGGGCTCGACGCGCCATAACTGCTCCTCGCCGCCGCGATAATACTGCCGGTCGTTGGTGATCCTGAGCGCCGGCTCGCCCGAGCGGTTCCAGTCGGTGAACAGCATCGACAGGGCGCAATAGCCCGGCGTCAGAACCGTCGGCTCGGAATAGTCCGGTGCCTCGCCCTGCTTGGAACGCAGCAGGACGTTGTCGGCGCAGGTGCCCCAGGGCGAGCCGGGCGCTGAGCGGTCGACATAATTGCCGAAGGCGAGCGTCGGAAACCGCGCGCCCGGCTCGACGATCGCGGAGAACGCCGTCGTCCAGGCGCGGCCGCCGTCGAATCTCCAGTCGAAATTCGCCTTGTCGAAACGACAGTCGGGGCCGCCCTTCAAGAGGATATTGCCGCCGACCCGCAAGAGCACGAGATCCTCGCGGCCATCCTGGTCGATGTCGAGCGGATAGGCGCCGGTGACGTCGGCAAGGTCCTTCGGGTCGATATCCTGGGCGCGTTTTTCGAACAAAAGCGGACCGCCGGCCTCGGATCGGTTGACGTAGAACGCGCCTTCGCCCTTGCCGCCGGCGAGGAAGACGTCCGGGAAGCGGTCGCCATTGCAGTCGAAGGCCGCGCCGCCACCGCCGACGAAGAACTCCCACGGCCCGCCATAGACATGGTCGATGCCGGCGGCCTTCGCCTCTTCCTGAAACACCGGCGTATCGCCCGCAAAGGGGAGTGCGGTGCCTTCTTCTGCGCGGCCGGGGAAGGCGAGGAGGCACCCGACGAGGACGCTCGCAAGGCCATTTACCGAGGGCCGGAGGCGGCGGCTCACGGTTCGATCCTCAAGGTCTTCAGCCAGGCGATCAGCGCCGAGCGCTCCGCCTCGGGCAAGTCGCGATAGGCCTTGGCGCTGTCCGCCGCCTCGCCGCCATGGGCGCGGATCACGTCGTCCAGCGTCGTCATGTCGCCGCGATGGCCGTAAGGGCCCGTATCGGCGATCCCCCAAAGCTCGGCGGTCATGAACACGTCGCGTTCGACGAAGCGCTGGGCGAGCGTCTCGTTGCCGAGCGCCGCGGTTCTCGTGTCGGCGATGCGGTGGCGTTTGAGATCGCCGAACAGCGGCACCTGAATCTCGCCCTTGTCGTTGCGCGGCAGGGTTTTCGCCCAATCGAGCAACGCGAGATCGTAGACCGCCGGGCTTGCCACATCGCCCTGGCGCAACGTGCCGGCCATATCCACCGGGCCGGGGTCGGCGAAGGCAAGGCTTTCCAGCGGCAGGGTCGGGCGATGGCAGGTCTCGCAGCCGAGATCGGCGAAACGCTGACGTCCGATCGCGGCGGCCTTGCGCCACGCCGGATCGTTCGGTGCCGTCTCGCGCGGCGGCGGCAGGCTCGCCTGAAAGGCGACCAGCGCCGAAACCTCGCCTGTGCCGATCTCGTCGGCGACGCCGTCGCCGTCGAAATCCGCCGACCCGGTCCAGCGGGCGCCCCAGCGCTCGTCCGGCTGCATGCCATGATGATGGTTGAGCGCATTGACGGTGAACTGGCGCAGCGACGTCATCACCCCCTTCTGGGTGAAGGGTCGCACGACGAGGTCGGCGTCGACGCCGTCGAGTTCCGCGAGATCGACCGAGCCATCGGGAAGCGCCGTGATCCGGCCGAAGGCAACGCCCTTCGAGGCGAGGTCCATGCGCACCGGCTCGCCTGAGGCGCGCGCCTGTTGCAGTGCCTCCGCCCGCGCTGCCACGAGGTCGGCCGTCATCTCGCGGGCGAGCAGCTCGACAAGGCCGGCGCCAAACAGATGATTGGTGCCGCGTTCGTTAGAAAATTGCGGATCGAGCGTGTCGAAATCGGCGCTTTCGAAGCCTTCGGAGACGAAGACATTGGTGACGAAACCGCCGGCCCCGCCGGTCACCGGCTCGTTGTGGCAGGAGGCGCAGGCATTGGCGTCGGGGCCGGCGAGCCGTTGAAAGGCTTGCTCGGCGGGACGACGGGAGGTGGTCGGGACGATCGCCTGGGTGGCGTTCGGGCGGCCGGCGCCGTCGAGGATGGTGAAGCGCGCCTCGAACAGGTCGCGGCCTTTTTGCACAAGGTCGCGCAGGGCCTTTGCGGAGAGGGGGCCGGCCAGGCTCGCCGGGTCGATCCGCTGCTTGATCGCGGTTTCGCGCCAGGCTGGCTCGCCAGCGAAGGCGGGGAGGGCCAAGGCGATCGACAGACCCAGCGGGAGAAGCGTCGATCGCATCAGGCGGCCTCCCTCGTTTCGGCGTTGCCGGCACGGGCGAATTCATCGTCGCACGCCGCCAACCCCTTGGCGGTGGCGGCCCCGAAGATCAGTTCGTCGACGTCGTCCGCCAGCGAGAAGGGGATGTCGGCGCCGACCCCGTCGATGGCGCTGTCGCGGATGCCGGCGCGGATCGCCGGCTCCAGCAAGTCCATGGCGTGGGCACCGGAGCCGGTGAAGACGACCGGCAAGGGATCGACCAGCGTGAACATGCGCCCGAGACCGTAACCGATCGCGGTGCCCGCCTCGGCAAAGGCCCGAGTCGCGGCGGGCTCGCCCGATCGGGCGAGTGCCGCCAGACGATGCATGTCGGCATCGCTGACCCGGCCCGCCGAGATTTCGTCCGGCCGCCCGTTCGCTCGCCGCCAGATCGCATAGTCGCCGGCATAGGCCTCGATGCAGCCGCGATTGCCGCAGCGACAGAGGGCGCCGCCGGGAATGTGGTTGATATGGCCGAACTCGACCGCCGAGGAGCGCTGGCCCTGAAAAGTGGTGCCGCCAAGCCGCAGCCCCATGCCGACACCGACGCCGATGAAAAGCGTGGCGAAATCGCGCCGTGCGAAATCCGGCTTCCAGCGGAACGCCTCGGGCATCAGCGAACAATCGTTGAAGACGCCGACGGGCACCCCGGTCAGGGCGGTGAGCGGGCCGGCGATGTCGAGGTCGCGGGCTTTCAGGGCGGGCGACCAGAGAATGCGCCGGGCGTTGCTGTCGGTTTTTCCCTGGACGGCGACGACGAGGTTTCGCGGCATCGTGTTGCCCGCCAATCCGAGCATTGCTTCGCCGAGCAGCGTGGCCAGAAGCCGCACGATCTCGTCCTCGCCGAAACCGGAGATGTCGCACTCCCGCCGGGCTTCTCCGAGCAGGTCGCCGCGATAGTCGCAAACGCGAACGGCCACCTCGCCGACGGCGATTTTCGCGACCGCGACACTGGCGGCCGAGCCATCGAGTGCCAGACTTCGGCCCGGCCGGCCGCGCCGCGCGGCGCGTTCGTCTTCGGCGATTTCGACGATCAGACCGGCGCGCAGCAGCGTCGCCGCGATGGCGGAGGCGGCCGAGACCGACAGGCCCGTGGCCACGCTCAGCGCCTTGCGCGTCGAGATCGGGTTTCGTCGGAGGTGGTCGATGACGGCGCGGCGATTGTGTGCGCGCACGTCGTCCGCATCGGTTTTCGCGAGCATTTTCCTGCCTGTCCTCCCAGCCGCTCCTCCGCTCTTTTAGTCGGATCGCGCGGTCCCTCGAATGGCACGTTGACACGGATGAGAATTGCTGTCACGATTTTTTACGAGGCTTGGAAAAAGTCTCGACCGGTCGGGAGAACGGTCCGGTCGGTCTGATCGTGGGGCGCCGATGCGCCGGGAGGATTTCATGAAAATTCTGAAGCTCGCGCTAGCCGGCGCGGTGTTCTCGATGGCTGCCGCGGGCGCGGTTTCCGCGCAGGAAGGCAAGACCGTCGGCGTGTCCTGGTCCAACTTCCAAGAAGAGCGCTGGAAGACCGACGAGGCGGCCATCAAGGCAGCGCTGGAAGCTGCCGGCGCCACTTACATCTCGGCCGACGCCCAGTCGTCGGCTTCCAAGCAGCTCACCGACGTCGAGTCGCTGATTTCCCAGGGCGCCGACGCGCTGATCATCCTGGCGCAGGATTCCGACGCCATCGCGCCGGCTGTCGAAAGCGCCGTCAACAACGGCATTCCGGTGGTCGGCTATGACCGCCTGATCGAAAATCAGGACGCTTTCTACATCACCTTCGACAACAAGGAAGTCGGCCGCATCCAGGCCCAGGAAGTGCTGAAAGCGCAGCCGGAAGGCAATTACGCCTTCATCAAGGGCTCGTCGTCCGATCCCAACGCGGACTTCCTGTTCTCCGGCCAGATGGAAGTCCTCAAGGACGCCATCGACTCGGGCAAGATCAAGAATGTCGGCGAGGCCTATACCGACGCCTGGCTGCCGGCCAACGCCCAGCAGAACATGGAACAGATCCTGACCGCCAACAACAACGAGGTCGACGCGGTCGTCGCCTCCAACGACGGCACCGCCGGCGGCGCCGTCGCGGCGCTCGAAGCGCAAGGGTTGGCCGGCTCCGTTCCGGTCTCCGGCCAGGACGCCGACCACGCCGCCTTGAACCGCATCGCCCGCGGCTCCCAGACCGTCTCGGTCTGGAAGGACTCCCGCGAACTCGGCAAGCGGGCGGCGGAAATCGCGCTCGACCTCGCGAACGGGACGGCGATGAACGAAGTCGCGGACGTCGAGGCGTTCAGCGGCGGACCTAAGGGGGTCGAGATGCAGTCGATCT
The DNA here is from genome assembly GCF_036549515.1 of Aurantimonas sp. E1-2-R+4. Taxonomy (NCBI): domain Bacteria; kingdom Pseudomonadati; phylum Pseudomonadota; class Alphaproteobacteria; order Hyphomicrobiales; family Aurantimonadaceae; genus Aurantimonas; species Aurantimonas sp. E1-2-R+4. The sequence continues at coordinate 45,032 of NZ_JAZHLK010000012.1, forward strand.
TCCTGAAGCCGGTCGCGATCACCAAGGACAACCTCGACACGATCATCGATGCCGGCTGGGTGTCGAAGGACGTCGTCTGCCAGGGTGTCGAAGCCGGCTCGACTCCGGCCTGCGGCTAAAACGACCTGTGGCCGCGGCCCGTGAGGGCGGTGGCCACTCCGATCCATTTGAAGGATCGTTCAAGGCGCAAGGCAAAGCCGCGCCAAGCTTTCTATCCAGCGCAATTCGTTGCACAGTTCGGTAGAGCCGAGCCCTCGATGCGCCCTCTGGCCAGAGAGAGCATCGCTCGAGGGAGGCGGCCATGAGCCAAGCGACATCGGGGACGACAGCCGGAGCGGCGGCAACGCCCGGCGGCGGCGGCCTCAAGGGCTTCATCCGCGCCACCGAGGTGGACACCCGCATGCTCGGCATGGTCGGCGCGCTGCTGGTCATCTGGCTGGTCTTCCACGTTCTGTCCGGCGGCATCTTCCTGACTCCCCGCAACTTATGGAATCTCACGGTCCAGACCTCGTCGATCGCGGTGATGGCGACCGGCATGGTGCTGGTCATCGTCACCCGCAACATCGACCTGTCGGTCGGCTCTATCCTCGGCTTCACCGGCATGGCGATGGCGGCGCTGCAGGCGCAGATCCTGCCCGGTCTTCTCGGTTTCGACAGCCCCTTCGTCTGGATCATCACGCTTCTCGGCGGCGTTCTCGTCGGGGTCGTGATCGGTGGCCTGCAAGGTTACGTCATCGCCTATCTCGGCGTGCCGGCCTTCATCGTCACGCTTGGCGGCCTTTTGGTCTGGCGCGGCGGCGCCTGGTGGCTGACCTCCGGCCGGACGGTCGCGCCGCTCGACGACACCTTCCGGCTGATGGGCGGCGGCGCCACCGGTTCGCTCGGCGAGACCTGGACCTGGGTCCTCGCTGTCGTCGCCTGCATCGTGGTCGCCGTGTCGCTCGTCCTCGCGCGGCGGCGACGCCTCAGCTTCGGCTTCCCGCTCCGGCCGATCTGGGCGGAGGCGACCATCGGCGCCATCGTCTTCGTGGCGATTATCGGCGCCGCCGCCATCGTCAATGCCTATAAATGGCCGTCGGCCATCGCCCGGCGCTACGCCACCGCCAACGGCATCGAAATGCCCGAGGGCGGACTGCAGATCGGCTACGGCGTCGCCGTGCCGGTGCTGCTCGCCATCGTGGTCGGCATCGTCATGACCTTCGTCGCGCGCCGCACCCGCTTCGGCCGCTACGTCTTCGCCATCGGCGGCAATCCGGAAGCCGCGGAACTCGCCGGCATCAACACCCGCTGGGTGCTGATGAAGGTGTTCATGCTGATGGGCGGCCTCGCCGCTCTCGGCGCGGCGATCTCCACGGCCCGCCTCAACGCGGCCACCAACGCCCTCGGCACGCTCGACGAGCTCTATGTCATCGCCGCGGCGGTGATCGGCGGCACCTCGCTCGCCGGCGGCGCCGGCACGATCATCGGCGCGATGCTCGGGGCTCTCGTCATGCAGTCGCTGCAATCGGGCATGGTGCTCTTGGGCGTCGATTCGCCGCTGCAGTCGATCGTCGTCGGCATCGTCCTCGTCATCGCCGTCTGGATCGACACCACCTACCGCAGGAGGGCCGCATGAGCATGACGATGGAAGCCGTCACCGACCACGGCCCCGGCCACCCCGGCGCCGTCGACCGCAGCGGGCCGGCGCTGATCGACATGCGCGACATCTCAATCGCCTTCGGCGGCATTCACGCGGTCGAAGGCGCCTCGGTCGACCTTTATCCCGGCGAGGTGGTGGCGCTGCTTGGCCATAACGGCGCCGGCAAGTCGACGTTGATCAAGATCCTCTCCGGCGCCTACAAGCGCGATGCCGGCACGATCCATGTGCGCGGCGAGGAGGCCGCGATCTCCAACCCGCGCGACGCCAAGGCCTACGGTATCGAGACGATCTACCAGACGCTGGCGCTGGCCGACAATGTCGACGCCGCCGCCAACCTCTTCCTCGGCCGCGAGATCCTGACGGCTTGGGGCACGCTCGACGACGCGGCGATGGAGGCCGAGGCCCGCAAGGTGATGGGCCGGCTCAATCCGAATTTCCGCCGCTTCAAGGAGCCGGTGAAGGCGCTGTCCGGCGGTCAGCGCCAGTCGGTCGCGATCGCCAGGGCGATCCTGTTCAACGCCAAGATCCTGATCATGGACGAGCCGACCGCCGCGCTCGGGCCGCAGGAAACCGCGCAGGTCGGCGAACTGATCAAGGAGTTGAAGAAGGACGGCATCGGCATTTTCCTGATCAGCCACGACATCCACGACGTCTTCGATCTCGCCGACCGGGTGATCGTTATGAAGAACGGCCAGATCGTCGGCGGCGCCAAGACCGGCGACGTCACCAAGGACGAGGTGCTCGGCATGATCATCCTCGGCAAATGCCCGCCCGGCGCGACGCCCGGCCCCGGCGCGATGGTGGAGTGAGGCCCGACGCCGCTTCCGGCTGAGGCCTTGATCCCGACCGTCCCGCTCCCTTAACGATAGCGCCAAGACGACCGCGTCCGGCGCCCGGCTGTGACCTGAAAGGGGCAGCCGCCCGCGTGGCGCTTTCTCCAACGACGGGACCCCTCATGGCCAATCTCGACAGCGTGCTCGCCTGCCTCGACCTCAATCTCGACCGGGCGCTCGGCCGGTTGACCGAGCTTTTGAAAATCCCGTCGATCTCGACCGATCCGGCCTATGCGGCCGATTGCCGGCGGGCGGCGGAGTATCTGGCCGCCGATTTGGACGCGATCGGCTTCGACGCATCGGTGCGCGACACTGATGGCCATCCGATGGTGGTTGCCCATCACGACGGGCCTTCCGGCGCGCCGCACGTCCTGTTCTACGGCCATTACGACGTGCAGCCGGTCGACCCGCTCGAATTGTGGGAAAGCCCGCCGTTCGAGCCGACGATCCGGGAGATGCCGGACGGGACCAAGCGGATCGTCGCGCGCGGCTCGGCCGACGACAAGGGCCAGCTGATGACCTTTGTCGAGGCCTGCCGGGCCTACAAGGCCGAGACCGGCGGGCTGCCCTGCACGGTGACGATCTTCCTGGAGGGGGAGGAGGAATCCGGCTCGCCCTCGCTCAACCCCTTCCTCGACGCCAACCGGGCGGAGCTGTCGGCCGACGTCGCGCTGGTCTGCGACACCAATATGTGGGACCGGCAGACGCCGGCGATCTCGACCGGCCTGCGCGGCCTCGTCGGCGAAGAAGTGACGATCAAGGCGGCCAGCCGTGACCTCCATTCGGGTTATTTCGGTGGCGCCGCGCAGAACCCGATCCGCGTGCTGGCGAAAATTCTCGCCGACATTCACGATGACGACGGGCGCGTCACCATCCCCGGTTTCTACGACGGCGTCGACGAATTGCCGGACGACGTCCGCGCGATCTGGGACGACCTCGATTTTTCCGAGACGGAGTTCCTCGGCCAGGTCGGCTTGTCGGTGCCGGCCGGCGAAAAGGGCCGCTCGGTGCTGGAGCAGGTCTGGGCCCGGCCGACCGCCGAGTTCAACGGCATCTCCGGTGGCTATACCGGCGAGGGCTTCAAGACGGTGATCGCGGCGGAGGCGAGCGCGAAAGTCTCGTTCCGGCTGGTCTTCCGTCAGGACCCGGAAAAGCTCCGCGCCGCCTTCCGCGCATTTGTCACCGCGCGTCTGCCGGCCGATTGCACGGCGGAATTTTCGCCGCATGGCGGCTCGCCGGCGATCCAGCTGCCGTTCGATTCGCCCTGGCTCGAAAAGGCGCGGGCCGCCCTGTCGGACGAATGGCCGAACAAGGCGGTGATGATCGGCATGGGCGGCTCGATCCCGGTTGTCGGCGAGTTCAAGGACAGGCTCGGCATGGAGTCGCTCCTGATCGGCTTCGGCTGCGGCGACGACCGCATCCATTCGCCGAACGAGAAGTACGAGATGTCGTCCTTCCACAAGGGCCAGCGCTCCTGGGCGCGGGTGCTCGCGGCGCTCGGCGGGGCGGCAGGTTAACGAGCCGTTAACGAAATGGCTCTATTTTGATCGATCACGGGGATACCGCACTCGCGGAGCGCATTGCTCCATGTGACGAGCGGGGGACCAGCGAAGGGCGCGGTACCGAGGGGGTGCCGCGCCCTTTTTCGTTGCGGCGCCGCCGTAATGTGGAAGCGATTAGTTGCCCGCCCTGCCCATCACGTTGAAGATAGCCGCGCGCAGCTGCTCGGCATTCGCCATGTACAAGACTGCCTCCGCTTCTCGGTAGACATCCAGCGCGCCGTCGACGGCGTCGAGCGCCGATTGCAATTGGCTTTGGTTGTGGGTCTTCTGGAATAGCGAGAAAAACGTGATGGCCAGATTCTCCTGCGTTTGTGCCCACAGGAATGGCACGCGGTCGCGGGTGCGCTCTTCGAGGGCGCCGCGATAGGCCTCGACGGCCTGTTCGAGGCGTTCGGTGCTGGCCTCGCGCTGGCCGAGGGCTAGGAGCGCGTTGCCGAGATTGTTCTGTGTTTGTGCCCAGTCGAGGGGTGCGCGGTCGCGGGTATATTCTTCCAGTGCGTCGCTGTAGGCGTTGACGGCCTGTTCGATGCGTCCGGTGCCGGTCTCACGCTGACCAAAGATCGTCAGCGCGGTGCCGAGATTGTTCTGAATCTTGGCCCATTGGAGGGGGACGCGGTCGCGGGTAAGTTCCTCAAGGGCGGCGTTGAATGCGTCGACGGCCTGTTCGAGGCGTCCGGTGCCGGTCTCGCGCTGGCCGAGGGTCCGGAGTGCGTTGCCAAGATTGTTCTGGGTTCCGGCCCATTGGAGGGGGACGCGATCGCGGGCGCGTTCCTGGAGGGCGGCCCGATAGGCGTTGACGGCCTGTTCGAGGCGTTCGGTGCTGGCCTCGCGCTGGCCGAGGGCTAGGAGCGCGTTGCCGAGATTGTTCTGGGTCGTGGCCCATTCGAGGGGGACGCGGTCGCGGGTCCGTTCGTGGAGGGCCGCGTTATAGGCGTTGACGGCCTGTTCGAGGCGCTCTGTGCCGGTCTCGCGCTCGCCAAGCGTCAGGAGTGCGTTGCCGAGATTGTTCTGGGTCGCGGCCCATCCGAGGGGGCGCGGTCGCGGATAGGCTTCTCCAGGACGGCGTTGAAGGCGTCGACGGCCTGTTCGAGGCGCTCTGTGCCGGCCTCACGCTCGCCTAGAATCGCCAGCGCGGCACCGAGATTGTTCATTGCCCCGCCTCGCTCATCGCTATTCGTGGCCCGCTCGACCGCGATCCGTGCCAGTTCGATCGATACGTCGAGATCGAGATTGAGGCCCTTGTCGCGACCGCGCACGTACCATTCGTCCTGAAGGCGGCGCAGTGCGGCGAAGCGGTCGGCTTCGGCGGTTTCGAGATCGAGAATGCGAACGAGGCGCTTGGCTGCGGATGCCGGGTCGCGACGAAGAATATCCTGCTTCACGCCAGCGTCGAGAATGCGAACGCCGCGAGCCAGGGCTTCCTGACGTCGATCCGCCTCCGCGCTCTCCCATACGGCGAAAGCGCGGTCGGCTTCCGACGCGGCTTCGGCATAGTGGCCGCTCGCGGAAAGTGCCGCCATGCGGCGCAAGACCTCGTCGACGAAAGCGCCGGTGTTGTTGCCGCGCCGCGCGTCGTTCTGCACTTCGATGGCGATATCGACCGCGCGGGTCAGTTCGGCCAGCGCCTGATTGACATCCGTCACGTCGGACGCGATCCGTGCGGCGAGTTCGATCAAAGTCGATTCCGGAATACCCGCTTCGGTCGCCGCCTCTTTTTCGGTCGGCGGAATACGACGAAGAATTTCCTCCAGCATCCCATGCGTGGCGACATTGTCGGCCCGAATTTCGGTCTGTCCGTGTGCCAGCGCCTTGAGATCGCCCAGCACCTCGCGCTGGAACCAGGGCTGCATCGTCGCTTCAAAGGCCTGGTCGCCGTCGAGGGCGTCCAGCGTCTGAACAACGAGACCATGGAGCGCGCGGCGGTTGATCGCCTGTTGCGGGTCGACCTCTGAGCCAAAGTCGCCCGGCGCCGCAATGCTGGCCTCCGTCAGAACGATTGTTGCGAGGCGCGAATTGTCTCGACCGGCTTCCATCACTTCGCGAGGGTCAAGGGCGAGCCGTGGCAGAACGGCGGCCAGCGCAGCCTCCATCGGTGGAATCTGATCGTCGGTGATGTCACCGCCATTGCGGGCCCAATCGCGGTAGTTCGCCGCGATTCGGCGTTCAAGCCGCTTCATCATCGCCTGCGGCTCCGGCCCGCTTTGCCGCAGCTTCTGCATAATGGCAGGCAGCGTGAGGATGGTTGCCGCGCCTCCTAGCGCGACCGTTCCGCCGCCCGTGGCACTGGTCACGACGGTGAATAGGACGGCGCAGAAGACCGCCAGCTTTTCGCAAATTTCGCTTCGCATCGGTCTCCGCGCCTTGAACGCCGCGAGTGTGGCGGATGCGGCTAGGCCGATCAAGCGAGTCGCGACGAACCGCCGCTGTGGTCACTCAGCAACGGCGCCGGCGGAAACTGCGCGGGCGCGCGCGAAACTGGCCAAAGATCATTGTCGCTCGCCGGATATCGGGTATGAACGAGGGGCATAACGTGCCCGGTGCCACCACGGCAAAATGAGGCGCGAATGGCTGGAGTATCAGGACATGATCGTGCGTACCGGCGTTGCGGCGCTCGCCCTTCTTCTCGGTTCGAGCCTCACTGCCACGGCGGCCGATCACGCCGCGGGGCCTTACGATCCGAACCCAGCGCCGCTCGCCCCGGCCGCCTATGATTACGGCGACGCGGATTTTGTTTTCGAGCTCGGCATTTCCGGTTTCGTCTCGCCGGAATACGACGGCTCGGACGAATATCAGATCACGCCGGTGCCGATCGTCAGCGTCGAATATCTGAGCATTCCGGGCATCGGCGCCTTCGGCGGCAAGGATGGTCGCGGTTTCTCCATCGGCCCGTCCTTCGGTTACACCGGCGAGCGCAAAGCATCCGATTTTCCCGAACTCGCCGGACTGAATGATGTCGACGCGACCTTCGAGCTGGGCCTCAAGGCCAGCTATGAATGGGAGAACGCCGAGATCTACGGCGCGGCGCGCTATGCCTTCGGCGGCGGCGAGGGCCTCGTCGGCGACATCGGCGCCAATCTGATCGTGCGGCCGACCGAGCGGATCATCCTCAAGGCCGGTCCGACCGCGAGCTTTGCCTCCAGCGACTACATGGATGCCTATTTCGGGGTCACAACGTCGGAAGCCTTCGCCTCCGGCGGCCGGTTCACCACCTATGCGCCCGAAGGCGGCTTCAAGAGCGTCGGTGTCGCGGCCTCGGCGCGCTACGAGGTGGTCCCCGACTGGTTCCTCAATGCCGACGCCTCCTATGAGCGGCTGGTCGGCGATGCCAAGGATTCGCCGATCGTCAAAGCCGGCGATGAGAACCAGTACACCTTCGGTCTCGGCATCTCGCGCCGTTTCTCGCTCGACCTGTTCTAGAGCGCCGTGCGTCCATTCGGACGCACGAAGGACGCTCTAACAGTTTGATTGAGCGTCGGAATGATCCAAAAACCGGATTCCGCTTTTTGGTTCGATGCTCCAAGGTTCCGGGACGCTGACGCTGGCGCCCGAGCCCGACTTCAATTGCTTAACGCCCCGTTAAATCGCCGCAATTAGACTGCATTCCCGCTGGTAAGGGGATGATTGAGGGTGGGCCGTCGCCGTGGCGGCATGCTCTTCGCCGAAAGGGCTTTGGGCTAAATGGCACGACGGCACGAGCGTATCGAACCGACCTTTGACGGGCCGGAAGGCGACGACGATTTCCACGTCAGCGCCGACGACAGAGCCGTGCCGATGGCGAGCAACGACGCGCGCCGCAAGCTTCGCGACAAGACCACCCGTGCCAAAACCCGCACGGCCAAGCCGGCTTCGACCGCGCGGCGGTCGAAAGGCGGTGGTTCCGGCGGCTCGGGAGGGGGACGGCGCCGGCGCGGCTTCCTCGGCCACATCTTCCGGCTGTTCTTGATGCTCGGCCTCGTCGGCGGCCTCGCGGTCGCCGCGGTGGTCGGGTATTTCGCCGTCAAGCTGCCGCAGGAAGCCTGGGCGATCCCGGATCGCCCGCCGAACGTCAAAATCGTTTCGGTCGGCGGCGAACTGATGGCCAATCGCGGCCTGACCGGCGGCAAGGCGGTCTCGCTCGACGAAGTCAGTCCGTATATCCCGCAGGCGGTGATCGCCATCGAGGATCGGCGCTTCTACGAGCATTGGGGCATCGATCCGGTCGGCATCATCCGCGCCTTCAACGAGAATTTGGCGGCGGGCGAAACGGTGCAGGGTGGCTCGACCCTGACCCAGCAGCTGGCCAAGAACATCTTCCTGAATCCGGAACAGACCATTCAGCGCAAGATCCAGGAGGCGATCCTGGCGCTGTGGCTGGAGACCAAGTTCACCAAGAACCAGATCCTCGAAATGTACCTCAACCGGGTCTATTTCGGCTCGGGCGCGACCGGCGTCGAAGCGGCGGCGCGGCGCTATTTCAACAAAACGGCTTCCGAGGTCGATCTGGGTGAGGCGGCGCTTCTCGCCGGGCTGTTGAAAGCGCCGTCGCGTCTGTCGCCCGCGCGCGATCCGGCTGCCGCCAAGGCGCGCGCCGAGGTGGTGCTGGGGGCGATGCGCTCGGCGGGCTTCATCGGCGAGGCCGAATACGCGGCCGCCAAGGCGCAGCAGCCGACCACCGCCAAGAGCTACTGGACCGGCGCGGAGCACTATGCCGCCGACCTCGTCATGCGGGACATTCGCGATCTCATTGGTGACGTGACCGAGGACGTCATCGCCGAGACGACGATCGATCTCGGACTCGAAAGGACTGCCGAGAAGGTCATCCGTCAGACCATCGACGGCGCCAAGCAGAATGTCTCGCAAGGCGCGCTCGTCGCCGTCGACGGCACCGGTGCGATCCGCGCCATGGTCGGTGGCCGCGACTACGCCCAGAGCCAGTTCAACCGCGCCGTCGACGCCAAGCGGCAGCCGGGCTCATCGTTCAAGCCTTTCGTCTATGAAACGGCGCTTGAAAACGGCTGGCGTCCCGAGACGGTGATCGACGACGCGCCGGTCCAGATCGGCAATTGGACGCCCCAGAACTACGACAATCGCTATCGTGGCCCGGTCACCGTCGCCGACGCGCTCCGCCAGTCGCTGAACACGGTCGCGGCGCGGCTGGTGGACAATGTCGGCGCTCCGGCGGTGATCGAGACCGCCAAGCGCATGGGTATCGAGTCGCCGATGGTCGACAATGCCTCGATCGCGCTCGGAACCTCGGAAGTCTCGCTGCTGGAACTCACCGGCGCCTTTGCGCCCTTCGCTAATGGCGGCTATCGGGCGACTCCGCACCTCGTCAACCGCATCACCACGGAGAGCGGCAAAGTGCTATGGGAGCGCGGCGCCGAGGTTCCGCCGATCATCGTCTCCGCTGACATCGTCGGGATGATGAACGCGATGCTCACCCGCGTCGTCACCGGCGGCACCGGCCGCAAGGCGGCGATCGAGGGATGGCAGGCCGCCGGCAAGACCGGTACGACCCAGGATTACAAGGACGCATGGTTCCTCGGCTACACGGCCAATTTGACCGCTGGCGTCTGGCTCGGCAACGACAACGGCGCCAAGATGCAGAAGGTCACCGGCGGGTCTTTGCCGGCGCAGGCCTGGCACGATTTCATGACCGCCGCCCATGAAGGCCTGCCGGCCGTGCCGCTGCCCGGCGACTACCGGATCGGCGAGGCGGAAGCACCGCTCACCGCGGACAGTGGTTATGGTGAGGACCGCTATTACGATTCCGAGATGCCAGCCGGCGAGGATCAATATTACAATCAGGCCGGCGCGCCGCTTCCGCCCGCCGATGTCGGCGGGCAGGGGGTCGTCATTTATGACGGACCGCCGCCGCCGGGCGTGACGGTGGAAGGCCGCGTCAATCCCGGCCGATCGAGCGACCGGTCCTTGTTCCGGCGCCTGTTCGGCGGCTGATCGGCCGTTCTCCGTCAGCGGACGAGACCATTACCCGAGTAAACTCCCGGCTTCCAGGTACAGACCGGAGCGGCCAGCGGCTGCGACAAAGTCGCGCGGCGCTTCGGCGCCCCGTGTCGCTTCCTCCGCTGTAGCGGCTGGCAGACCGCTGGCGCCAAGGGGGTGACGGCTGCGGCGGCGGGCGATCTAACGCTCACTCCATGCCCTGCGGTGAAATGTCACTCTTTTTGTCAACGGAGTGGAAGGAATTTGCTGGCACGCTAAGGAATTGAATTTAAACAGGAGATAGGCGTGAAGCCGCTGCGCGGACTGATCCGACGCTTTGCCGGGAACCGGGATGGCACCATTGCCATCATCGGGGCGCTCGTTCTGCCTGCCGCGGTCGGCATGATGGCCATTGGCGTGGAAGCCTCGATGTGGCGTGCCCGTCAGGTCAAGCTCACGACGGTGACCGACGCCGTCGCCTATTCCTCTGCCCTGCTCAGGAAAGACGGTGTCGGTCTCGACACAGTGCGGCAACGTGCCCGCGCGCAAGCCATTCTGGCGGGGTTTCCGGCCGATACTGTCACGGTTGATGTCGATTTCGATGCCGCCGGAAAGACCAATGTCCGCATTTCCGAAAAGCAGCAGCGCTATTTCTCGCTGGTTTTCGGCAATGCGGACATCGACATCGCCAAGAGCGCGGTGGCGGAAGCCACCGCTGGCTCCTCCGCCTGCCTCGTCGCGCTCAATCAAACTGGGCCGGCTTTGTCGTTCGGCGGTAACGGTCAGGTGCGTCTGCGCAACTGCGTCGCCGCGTCGAATTCGCGCGCGACGAACTCGATCTACCGTTTCGGCTCCGCCTCGCTCGATATGGAATGTCTGGTCACCGTCGGCGGTATCCAGGGCGTGAACCCGGACCAGACGGCGTGCGAGGCAGAGCAGACCGGCATCGCCCCGATCCCCGACCCGCTGGCTTTCGTGGCTACGCCGACGGTGACGGGAACATGCTCGGCGACCGTATCCGGCGCCAGGAAGAACTCCGTTAAAACCTTTAGCCCAGGCCGCTGCTCGGCCTCGGATTTTTCAGGAACCGTGCGCCTCAAGCCCGGCACCTACGTGTTTTCCAGCGATCTCAAGCTGAATTCGGGCACCGAGGTCACTGGCGACGGCGTGACGCTGGTCTTCGAGAAGAACGCCAGCCTCTCCATCAACGGTCATGCCCGGGTCGAGCTGACGGCCCCGAAGACCGGGCCACTCAAGGATATTCTGCTGTTCGGCCGTGACAGTGACGGCTTTACGCACAACGGCACGGCGGACGTGGCGCTGTCGGGGATCATCTATTTCCCTTCGTCCGACGTGAAGATCAACGGCAATGCCACCAGCGTTGCCAGCTGCACGCGGATCATCGGCGGGTCGATCGCCTACAAGGGCTCGAGCTTCTTCGACAGCACCTGCGTCGGCGGCGGCGAGGGACAGAGCGACCTGGTCGTCAACCGATCAGCATGGATCACGGACTAGCGATGGCATTCCGCCCGAAACGCTTTCGCGGAAACGAGTCTGGGATCGCCGCGCTGGAGTTCGCGATTCTGGCGCCGTTGTTCGCGATCGCGGCGATCGGAACCGCCGACTACGCGCTTCGCTTCGAGGCGCAAGCCTCGCTCGACGACGCCCTTCGCATTGCCGTCGAGGGCGCCATCCGGCTCGGCGACGATGCCGAGGGCGTGGCCGAATTTCTCAATCAGAACGGCTATTCCGCGACAACGACCACCTTTTCTTCGAGCGATTCGCCCAAAACCACCACTGCCGCCGAAACGGGCGTGTTGCAGCTCGAGGTGCAGGCGACGGAAGCATGTTTCGAAAGCGGCGTCATGCAGGTGGGTGGGCGCGGCGAGACGGCTTGCGCCGGTCCGGAGAAGTGGCTCCGCCTGGCCGGCTCATACCGGATCGATACCTTTACCGCCGGAGCGGTCGACCTTGGCGCTCAGATCGATGTGAAGGTTCAATGAGCGGGATGCGGGTCGGGCCAGTCAGGCGTTTCCTCGAGGGTCGGCAAGGGACCACCTCGATCGAGTTCGCGGCGGTGAGCGTGCCGTTCTTCCTGATGGTGTTCGGCCTGTTCGGCTTCGGCTACGTCGGCTACCTCGACAATGACCTGAAACATGCCGCCAACAACGTGCAGCGCTTCGTGCTCGTCAAGCACGTCACGGACAAGGCCACGATCGCGGAATTCGTCCGTAAGGACTTCCTTGGGGACGACGACAATCTCGACATCCAGATCTATGAGACCGTCTCCGACGGCCGGCGGTTCCTGAATGTCGACCTGGCCTTCGTCATCGCGTTTCCCGGCCCGATCGAGGTGCTGCGGGAAGGCATGCGGCTGGAGCACAAGCGGATGATACCGCTGTAAGGCGGACGCGCGGCGGACACGCCTGGCGGGCGACCTTCCTCAAAAGGCGATCGCAGGTTCCGATCATGGCGGGAATCGCGCCACGCGTTCCGCCCATGGGGAGCATTTGACCCATTGGACGTGCTTGTTTCTAGCGGACGCCCAGGATCTGCTTCGCTTGCGCGAGCTTTTGCACCGATTGCGCGTGCGAGCCTGCCGCATGCAGTCGCGCGCCCTCTTGACGGAGCGCGTTGACCTTGGCGCGGTCGGCATCGCTCACCGGCTTGGTCGCCAGCGCCTGATCGATGGTCGCGATGTCGGCGGGACACTGGAACGCGAAGGCCGGGGCGGCAAAGCCGACCGCCGCCGCCGTGGCAAGAACGAGGAATTTCATCTCGACGGGCCTCCCTTGTCGGGAGGGGCCAGGCGCAACGCGATGGGAACCCAGCCCCCATGCCGGACAATCCGGTGCCGCAATCCTACGCCTCGCCGCCGCGGCCGGACAATTCACGGTCGCATGATCTGACGCTTGTGAGCCGGTCCGGGCCGCCAACGCTCGCCAGAAACTGCGGCCGTCGTTGAATGTGTATCGGAGCGCGAGCACTGCCGGTGGGCGGCGATGCCGGGCGCGTTGTCGGTGCGTGGCTGTCGGGAGCGGACGCGAGAACCAAAATCATCGCTCGCCGCTTATTGGGGCAGTTGACGGCGAGCGATGAGTTTTTCGCGGGGTCGATGACCCCTCGAAGAACTTCTCTCTTTTACGACCGACATGGTTTTGTCGCATCCCTCAAATTGGGGATGCGCTGCAATTTTGGCAGCCACGGCGACGCGGTCGAGGGCCGTTCCTTCGCCAATGGTGCGATGTGGCGCCGGAGTGCGGGATCGCGGCGCCATCACGATCGGCCGTGGCGGGTTGGCGCAGAACGACGAAAAATTCCCTTGACGCCGCGAGGTGCGGGCGTAGTCTTTCCTTGCGTATAAGACGCCGGGGAGGTCTCCATGGAACCACCTATGTACGATGCCGCGAAAACCGCCGGGGCTGATGTTCGGGTCCCCCGCGTAGCGGCTTCTCACTGACAGGTCTCCGGGAGTGGCTGATGAGCCGCTAAAGTCGTAGAAGGCTCTCCCTAGCCACTCCTGGATTTCGCTTTGGCGGAGGGTGCCGGTCGGAAAGCATTGATGATCCGCAAATTCTCAGTCCCGCCTGCTCTCTAGCGCGTCGTGCGTCCATCCGGGCGCCCAAAGGACGCGCTAACATCTTGATTGAGCATCGAGTTATCCAAAAACCGGAGCCCACTTTTTGGTCCGATGCTCTAGCGTTGAATGGCAAGCGCCATGAGGAACCTTCTCGTTCCGGTCAATTCGGATGGGCGGATGTGGCCGGTATTGGAGACAGCGCGTCTCGTGGCCGATATATTCGGTAGCTACATCGAGGGCATCGCGCAGCGCCCCGAATTGCCGGAGGTCGTTTCGGCCGAATTCATCGTCGCCGCGCCGACGCTCGACCTGGATTCGCAACAAAAACTCATGGACCAGGCGCATCGCGCATTCGATGAGTTCATGAACCAGGCCGGCGTTCCGCCCTACAGTGACGGTTCGAACGCGCCCTCTTTCGGTTGGGCCGGTCGGCATTTGGCGACAGACCTGCACATCGGCAGTTACGGGCGGTTGTTCGACCTGATCGTGCTGGGCCGCCCGAACGTGGCCGGAGAGCCAACCCGGATCGCGACTGTCGAGGCGGCGCTATTCGAAAGTGGCCGTCCGCTCTTGCTGGTGCCGCCGTCGGGGGCGACGACGATCGGCAAGACTGTCGTGATCGCCTGGAACGGCAGCACCGAAACTGCCAGGACCGTCGCATTGGCCATGCCGTTCCTTCAAAAAGCGCAGCGGGTGATCGTTCTGAGCGTCGACGGATGGGAGGTCGACGGGCCGAGCGGTGAGAGTCTGGCGCGCAATCTGCTGCGAGCGGGTATCGCCGCCGAGGCCACGACGCGCGACAGCGAGTCCTCGCCCGGTCAAGCCGTGCTCAAGCATGTGCAGGCGCTTGGCGGCGATCTCCTGATCAAGGGTGCCTATACCCAGAGCCGCCTCCGGCAGATGATTTTTGGCGGCGCGACGCGTCACATCATGAGCAAGGCCACCGTGCCGGTTCTGATCGCGCATTAGATCGTGCCGATCTGCCCACCTTGCTCGCTTCACGGCTCCAGGATCGTCGTTCAGCCCGCTTTGCGAATGCCCACGTCCTGGCGCGCCTGCAAGAGCTCCGCAAGCGGCTGCGGCCGGTGGAAGAAAAACCCCTGGCCATAGCCAATGCCAAGCGATCGCAGAATGGTGACGGATTCGGCATCCTCGATCCGCTCGGCGATGACATCGACGCCCAACTCGTGGGCGATCGTACCGATCGAGGCGACTACCGCTCGATCGAAGCGGCTTTTCGCCAGGTTTCGGACAAAGGCGCCGTCGATCTTGATGCTGTCGACCCGGAAGCGTTTGAGATAGGCGAAGGAACTCAAGCCCGCGCCGAAATCGTCGAGACTGATGCGGCAACCGGCCCTGCGGGCGTCGCGGACGAAACGTTCGGCCGCGGCGAAATTGTCGACCGCTGCCGTCTCGGTGATCTCGAAGACGAGACAGGCCGGCTCGACCTTGGTGCGTTCGATGACTGTCTTGACGAACGGCCAAAGCTCGGGGTCGCTCAGGGTATTGGCCGACAGATTGATGGCGACCGACAAGCCGTTCGTCCTCAGGCTGGCGGCATGGGTTTCAAGCGTATGCTCGATGATCCAGCGGTCGACGGAGCCCATCAGGCCAAATCGCTCCGCGGCCGGAATGAACTGCCCGGGCGGAATGATCGAGCCGTCCGCGGCCATCATTCGACAAAGGATCTCGATATGGTGGCCCGGTTGGGAAGGGGCGTCGAGATCGCGAACCTCCTGCCCGAAGACCACCAGGCGCCGCTCGGCGAGAGCGTCGGCCAAGCCAGATGCGACCTGGATTTGAGCCAGATTGCGTTGCGCGGCCCCGACGCTGGCCGAGTAGGCGGACACGCGGTTGCGACCTGCGGATTTCGCGGCGTAGCAGGCGGCATCGGCGCGTGCCGTGGCGGTTTCGAGATCCAGCCCCGGATCATCGATCGCCGCGATACCGATGCTGGCTCCGATCTCGTGGTGTTTGCCGCCCCAATGTAGCCGGCGGGTACGGATTTCGGCGAGCAGCCCCGAGGCGATCGTCGTCGCGTCGTCCATATCGGCGACCGGAACGACGGCGGCGAATTCGTCGCCGCCCAGACGTCCGACGACGGTCTCGCGCGGCAGAAATCCCGTCAGCGTGCGCGCGACCATCTTCAGCAATGCGTCACCCGCCGCATGGCCGACCGTATCGTTGATCATCTTGAAACGGTCGAGGTCGAGATAGAGGAGCGCGCAGTCGCGACTGCCAATGGCGGCCTGGAGGTTTTCCTCGAACGCCACCCGGTTCAATAGTCCGGTCAGGGAATCGTGCCGCGCCGCGTAGGCCAGTTGGCGCTGCAGCGTGCGGGCGTTGGTGATATCCTGGATTACCAGAACCGCGCCGACCACCTGGCCGTCGGGATTGACGATCGGCGAGGCGAGATCGCGGACCGCCCGCCCACTGCCGTCACTTCGCACGAAAATCGCATTCTCTTCACGGTCGACGGTGCGGCGCGACAGGACAGCACGATGGGTGGAGGAGGCGAGCGGTGCCTCGGTCTCTTCGTCGACCAGAGGAAAAACGTCGTCGATATTGGCGCCAACAAGTGCCGCTTGGGCGCTGCGCAGCAGACGCGCCGCGGCGGGATTGGCGAAGGTGATGCGGTTGCCGACGTCGGTGCTGATGACCGCGTCGCCGATCGACTGAAGCGTGATGCGCAGACATTCCTTTTCGGCGGCGAGTGCCGCGGCGTTTTGCACCTGCTCGGTGATGTCCCAGATGCTGCCGACAAGCAGCGGCGGCGCGTCGCTATAGTGCACGCGCCGGGCGAGCGCCTGCAGATGCCGGATTTCGCCGTTTGGCTTGACGATCCGGTAGGAGGTCTTCATCGGCTCGCCGGTTTCGGCCGTGATCGCGATGGCGCGCTCGGCCGCGGCGGCATCGTCCGGGTGAAGGTGCTCGTGCCAGGTCGAACGTGGCACCTCGGCGGGACCGGGACCCATGCCGTAGATGTCGCGTATTCGCTGATCCCAGACGAGGCGGCCGCTCTCGATCTCGAACTGCCACAGGCCGACCTGGCCCGCATCGAGCGCCAGTTGAATGCGCTCGTTGAGCAGTGCCAATTGCCGCTCCACGTTCTTTTGCGCGGTAATGTCGGTCTGGGCGCCGATCATCCGTGTCGGTCGACCATGCTTATCGCGTTCCACCACCTGCCCGCGGTCGAGAACCCAGACCCAATGGCCGGCCTTGTGCCGTAGCCGGAACTCGGTCTCGATCCGTGCGGTGTCGCCGGCGATGTGACGTTCGCCGCTGTCGATCGCCAATTGCCGGTCAGCTGGATGCACCAAAGCCAGCCACAAATCGGGATCGCCGTCGAGCTCGTCGTCCGCGTAGCCGAGCATCTGCTTCCAACTCGGCGAGTAATAGCAGGTCCCGGCCACCAGATCGGCGTCCCAGACTCCGGACCTGGCGCTTTCCAAGGCGAAGCGCCAGCGTTCCGCCTCCTTGCTGTCCGGCAGGGCGTCGAGGGATGGAGAGGAAGGGTGCGGAGCAGCGTCGGTCATACGCGCAACCTGCCCCACTTTCAGGCAAAAAATCGTTAAGGGCGACGGACCAATTCATCGCCGCCAAGACCAATGCCGACCGTACGCCGTCGGCGCCCGGACGTCCTCCCAAGTCGCGGCGCCGCGACGCCGCATCGTCCGCACAGGCGTCGCAGGAACGATCCGTTCACCCAAAGTGTTACGCCACAGGACATTGTCGTATCCCTGCACTACGCAAGGATGGCCTAATAGGGTAAGAAACCCAATGGCTTCACGTTTCTTGGCGACGATAGCGGCGGAATCCCGTTTGGCGCTCCACTTGCGTTAGCGGCTGATCGCTGTCCGTCCAACCCCGCAACCTCCACACGGCCGGCCCTGGCTGTCGCTTTCAATGCATCTGAACAAGGAAAACCCCATGAAGGCTCGACTGACATCCATCCGGGCGCTCGCCGCGACTTTGGCGCTGGCACTTGGCGTAACCGCCGCTCCGGCGCTGGCCGCCCAGTGCGGCAATGGTCCCGGCGGCTTCAACCAATGGAAACAGCAATTCGCCCAGGAGGCGCAGAAGGCGGGCATTTCGGGGGGCACGATCAATTCGGCGTTGATGCCAACGAAATACAGCAGCAAGGTCATCAGTCTCGACCGCAACCAGCATTCCATGAAGCTGTCGCTCGACGCCTTCATGCAGCGCCGGGCGCCGGCATCCTTCGTCAAGAAGGGCAAAGGGATCATCCAGAAGAACGCCGGCCTGTTGAACTCCATCGAACAGCGCTACGGCGTCCAGAAGGAGGTCATTGTCGCGATCTGGGGCATGGAGACCGGCTTCGGTGCGAATTCCGGCAACATGAACATCTTCAGCTCGCTGGCGACGCTGGCCTATGATTGCCGCCGCTCGGCCTTCTTCACCGAGGAACTGCTGGCGGCTCTGGCGATCGTCGATCGCGGCGATATGCGGCCGGAGAATATGCGTGGCGCCTGGGCCGGCGAGATCGGCCAGACCCAGTTCCTGGCCAAGAACTATCTGCGCTTCGCTGTCGACGGCGACGGCAACGGCCGGCGCGACCTGATCAATTCGAAGGCCGATGTGCTCGCCTCGACCGCGAACTTCCTGCGTCAGCATGGCTGGCGGCCGGGCGCCGGATACCAGGAGGGCCAGCCGAATTTCTCGGTTCTGCGCGACTGGAACCGGGCCGGTGTCTATCAGAAGGCGCTGGCGCTGTTCGCCTCCAAGCTCGCCAATTGATGAGGTTGTAGGGCGGGGCGTTCCGCTCCGCCGCCATCGATTGCAACGCCCCGACCGGAGTGCCGGGGCGTTTGCGCGTCGGGTCGGCGTCAGTCGGCGTCGAGTTCCGGGTAATAGCGAAAGATGCCGTCCTCATTGAAGGCGATGCGCCGCTTGCTCGCCAGATAGGCGGCGACCGCCGGATGGGCGGCGACCCGCGCTGCCAGCGCCTCGGTTTTCGGGTAGTCCGCAGCGAGTGCCGCCATCCGCCTGGGAAAGGCGTAAGCGAGGCCGGCAAGGGTCTGGAACAGGCCGAGATCGGCATAGGATAAGTCAGCGCCGACGAGAAAGCCGGAGCCAGCCGGATTGGCGGCGATCAGGCGCTCGTACCAGCCGAGATATTTCGGCATGCGTTTGTCGCGAAAGCCGGCCGCGCGCCGCTTCGCCTCGCTTTTTTGATCCTCGTAATAGTCCTCGATTCCGACCGGATGATGGGTGTCGTGCGCCTCGTTGACAAAATCGGCAGTGGTCAGAGCGATCGAGCGGGCAAACAGCCGGTCGGCTTCGTCCTTCGGCGCAAGCCCATGACGCTCGCCGAGAAAGACACAAATCTCGGTAGTTTGCGAAATCAGCAGATCTCCATCCACAAGGAAAGGCGGCGCGAACGGGGTGCGATGGCCATGGCGGCCGGCGACAAACGCCATCATGGCGCCGATACCGCCGCCTTCGCTTTCCGGCAGCCGCGCCACGTCGCGATAGGGCGTTCCAGCCGCTTCCAGGACGAGGCGCACATATTCGCCGCGGCCCGGAATCATCGGCCAATAATAGAGATCGTAGGTCATACACGCTCCTTCGGAGCCGCTTCATAGCGGACGGGAGAGGTGGCGGCGTTCGGGGGAATTCAGTGCCAGACGAAGGTGGCGTTTATATTGTCGACGGACGAAATGTCATCCGAGACAATAGGCAAAAGGCTGAGAAGGCTCGATGAAAAATGAAGCGGTGGCAACTCGCTGCGCCCCTCCTCAAAGGATTTCCGCCCATTAATACTGCGACAAATTGTCGCATGCCTTGTCCGACGATGAAACCGCTGCGCGGACCGGCTTGGCGAATTGCGTTCGGAGCAGGAAAAATTCGCTGCAATGCCAATGGAATCGGACGGGCTTTCCAGCGCGATAGCGAGTGTCCTGGTCGATCTCTCATCTTCAAGTGAAACGCCGACCGGGGCCCCAAGGTAAACGAATTCATAAAGATGTCTGGCTACGTATATCGAGGCGATAGCGTGATTCGACGTTCGATTCCGGCTGGAAACGTCAGGAAGCCAATCGCGGCAGAAATTCCTCTCCTAAGGCTCAAAATATGAACGCCAGCACTTCCCAGAAAAATAATGAGCCCTCCTCCGCGGGCTTGGACACCGCAAGCCTCGCCGCGTTGCGACGCATCGAACCCATTCTCACGAGCGTGCTGGATGGCGCGCTTGACCAGTTCTACACGGTGATCCGTGGCAATTCATCCATGAAGGCGTTCTTCACCGACGAACGACATTTGCAGTATGCCTACGACAAGCAGAAGGAGCATTGGCTGGCTCTCGCCAAGGGGGAAATCGGAGCCGCCCATGTCGCGCGAACGGAGCGCATCGGCACGGCCCATGCGCGCATCGGCCTCGAGCCGAAAGAGTTCATCGCTGGCTACGGGTCGCTGCTCGGAGCGCTCGCCAGCCGAACCCTGGCACAGCTCTGGCCGAAGGGCCTCTTCGTCAAAGGCAAGACAGAGGAGGTCACAGCCTCGATCGACGCTCTGATCCAAGTCGCGCTCCTCGACATGGAGCGCACGATCTCCAGCTATCTGGATATCCTCACTCGGCAGGCGTCCGAGAAAAGCATCCAGGAAGAGCTGCAACGTGGCGCGGCTCGCGGCATCGTCGTCGACGAACTGGGCAAGGCGCTGAAGCGGATGGCCGAGGGCGATCTGTCCCAACCGATCACGGCGGCGTTTCCTGAAGAGTTTCAGGCGCTGAAGGACGATTTCAATCAGGCCGTCACGGCGTTCGGGGGCACCGTCGCGTCAACGCGCGGATCGGCGGAGGCGGTGGAAACCGGCGCGCGGGAGATCGCCAGCGCATCGGAGGATCTCGCCCGCCGCACCGAGCAGCAAGCCGCCGGCCTGGAAGAGACCGCCGCCGCCCTGCAGCAGCTCGCCGTTGGGGTTCAGGGCGCATCGAGCCGCGCCGCCGAGGTTTCGGCGAATGTCCAAAGTTCGATGAACGAAGCCCGGAATGTCGGAGAGATCGTCCAGAAGGCGGTCGCGGCGATGGGCCGGATCGAGCAGTCGTCGAAAGAAATCGGCATGATCATCGGGGTGATCGACGAGATCGCCTTTCAGACCAATCTTCTGGCGCTGAACGCCGGGGTCGAGGCGGCGCGGGCCGGCGAGGCCGGTCGCGGCTTTGCCGTGGTCGCCCAGGAGGTGCGCGGGCTCGCCCAGCGTTCGGCGGAGGCCGCCAAGGAGATCAAGACGCTGATTTCGGCAAGTTCGGTGGAAATCGCGAGCGGCGTCGAGCTGGTCGGGGGCACGGGCGAGGCGCTCGGCAAGATCGTCGAACGCTCCACGGAGATCACCGCTGGCGTGGCCGATCTCGCCAACACGTCCAGTGAACAGGCCATCGCCATCAAGGAGGTGAACACCGCCGTCGCGCAGATGGACCAGCATACCCAGCAGAACGCGGCGATGGTCGAGCAGGCGGCCGCAGTCGCGGTCACGCTCAGGGACACGGCCTCCGAGCTGTTGCGAATGATGGCCGAAATCCGCACGACCGCCGATGGCGACGCTGGCAATTCGGCTCATTCAGGGCCGGCTCGCCAGCGGGCGAAGACCCTCGAAAGAGGCCTTCGCAGGAACGGCATGATCGCGGCCTGACGGCGAGCGACCGGCGGCACGTCACGCGCCGCCGGTCGCCACCATCTCGGCTTGAAATTATGCCGCTGCCATCTCCGGCTCCGGCTGCTTGGCGCCAGTCATCAGCGCAACCGCGTCGTTCATCGTCGCGTTCTTCGGGTCGACGACGCACAAGCGCCGTCCCAACCGGTGGATGTGAATCCGGTCGGCGACCTCGAACACATGCGGCATGTTGTGCGAGATCAGCACGATCGGCATGCCGCGCGAGCGCACGTCCTGGATCAGTTCCAGAACCTTGCGCGATTCCTTGACGCCGAGCGCCGCCGTCGGCTCGTCGAGGATCAGCACCTTGGAGCCGAAGGCCGCGGCCCTTGCAACCGCGACGCCCTGGCGCTGACCACCGGACAAGGTCTCCACCGCCTGGGCGATGTTCTGGATGGTCATCAGCCCGAGTTCGGAGAGTTTGTCGCGGGCGATCTTCTCCATCGCGGCGCGGTCGAGCATCCGGAAATATTTGCCGAGCGGGCCGGGTTTGCGGATCTCGCGCCCCAAGAACATGTTGTCAGCGATCGACAGGGCCGGCGACAGCGCGAGATTCTGGTAGACCGTCTCGATGCCGGCGTCGCGGGCCTGCATTGGCGCGGTGAACCGCACTGGCTCGCCGTTCAGCCGGATTTCGCCTTCGTCGACGACGACCGCGCCGGAGAGCGCCTTGATCAGCGTCGACTTGCCGGCGCCGTTGTCGCCGATGACCGCCAGGATCTCGCCCGGATAGAGGTCGAAATCGGCGTGGTCGAGAGCGGTGACGCGGCCGTAGTTCTTGACGAGGCCGCGGGCCGACAGGACGGGAGTCTGGGAGGCGCTCATGCGGAGATCTTCCTGATCCACTGGTCGATGGCGACCGCGATGATGATGAGCCAGCCGGTGGCGAAGACCTGCCACAAGACGTCGACACCGCCGAGCCGCAGGCCGGAGTTGAACACGCCGACAATGAGGGCGCCGATCATCGGCCCGAGGATCGAGCCGCGGCCGCCGAACAGGGAGATGCCGCCGATCACCACGGCGGTGATCGATTCCAGATTGGCCTCGAAGAACGACGTGGGGCTGACCGAGCCGACGCGGCCGATCGAGGCCCACGCGGCGATGGCGCAGATGAAGCCGGCGACGACATAGACCGAGACCAGCGTGCGGTCGGTGCGAATGCCGGAGAGCTCCGCCGCCTCCTTGTCGTCACCGATGGCGTAGACATGCCGTCCCCAGGCTGTGCGGTTGAGCACGTACCAAAGGATCAGGAAGATCGCGATCATCAGGACGACGCCCCAGGTCAGCACCGCGCCGCCTAGGGTGAAACGTTCGCCGAACAGCTTCAGGAGCGGCGCGTCGGCGTCGAGCGTCTGGCTGCGGATGGTCTCGCGATTGGAGAAATAATAGTTCAGCGCCAGAAAGATGTTCCAGGTGCCCAGCGTCGTGATGAAGGGTGGCAGCCGCACGCGGGTGACCAAAATGCCGTTGAGCAAGCCGGTGAGCGCGCCGACGACGAGGCCGACCAGAATCGCCAGCGGCACCGGCAGGCCGAACTCGGTCGACAGCCGGCCCATGATCACCGAAACCATCACCATGACGGCGGCGACCGACAAATCGATGCCGGCGGTGAGGATGACGAGGCTCTGCGCCGCCGCCAATATGCCGACGATCGCCACCTGCTGCATGATCAGCGACAGGTTGAAGGCGGAAAAGAAATTGTCGGAGACGAGACCGAACACCAACACCGACAGCAAGAGCACGATGACCGGCACCATGGTCGGGTTGCCGTGCAGGAAATGCTGCAGGTTGCCGAGCGGGCCGCGCGGGCGATGCCCGAAGGCGGCGACGGCGCTGTCGCTCTGGCTCAGGGAGGATTCGAAATCCGCCCCCTTGTCGGTGGTTTCAGTCATGGCGTGTCGCTCCGGAAGGCCAGGGCCGCTAACGCATCAACGCGCGAGGGACGGGCGGGGTCAAGTGGACGGCCCGCGAAGGGCCGCCCACTTGGAAGATCAGCCCCAGCAGCGATCGGTGCCTTCCTTGACGTCGATCGACTCGACGCCATCGACGGCCTTGTCCGTCACCAGATTGACGCCGGTGTCGAAGAAATCGAGCCCTTCGCTCGGCTTGGGCACGGTGCCGTCCTTGGCGAACTGGGCGATCGCCTCGATGCCCTTGGACGCCATGTCCAGCGGGTATTGCTGTGAGGTGGCGCCGATCACGCCCTCCTCGACGTTCTTGACGCCCGGGCAGCCGCCGTCGACGGAGACGATCAGGACGCCTTCGGTCTTGCCGAAGGATTTCAACGCCTCGTAGGCGCCGGCGGCCGACGGCTCGTTGATCGTGTAGACGACGTTGATGTCGGGATCCTTCTGCAGAAGGTTCTCCATCGCCGTGCGGCCACCTTCCTCGTTGCCGGCGGTGACGTCATGGCCGACGATGCGCGGGTCGTCCTCGTCGCCGATCTTCTTCTCGTCCTTGATGTCGATGCCGAAGCCCTTGAGGAAGCCCTGGTCGCGGAGGACGTCGACCGACGGTGCCGACGGCGACAGGTCGAGCAGGGCGATCTTGGCGTCGACCGCCTTGTCGCCCAGCGTTGCCTTGGCCCACTGGCCGATCAGCTCGCCGGCCTTGAAATTGTCGGTGGCGAAGGTCGCGTCGGCCGCATCAATCGGCTCCAGCGGCGTATCGAGCGCGATGACCAGAACGCCCTGGTCGCGGGCCTGCTTGACCACGTCGGTGATCGCCTTGGTGTCGGACGCGGTGATCAGGATGCCCTTGGCGCCGGCGGCGATGCAGCTTTCGACCGCCTGGACCTGGGTCTCGTGGTCGCCGTCGACCTTGCCGGCGAAGGTCGACAGCTCGATGCCGAGCTCCTCGGCCTTGGCGGTGGCGCCTTCCTTCATCTTGACGAAGAACGGGTTGATGTCGGTCTTGGTAATCAGGCAGGCCTTGGTGCCTTCCTGCGCGGCGGCTGGAGCGGCGAAGCCGGCGGCTGCGACGGCGATGGCGGTGGATGCGAGAAGCGTGCGGATTGTCACGGACAAACCCTCCCAAACTGAATGATAATGCGCCGGGTAGCGCCCGGTCGGCGGGCCGGGCAGCCTCCTCGACAGCCCGATCGCCCATCACGAAACACCATGGTTCGCGGCTTGTCAATGAATATAAATCAGATGGATTTATTTATTGACCGGAGTGCCTTGGAGTGGAACAGTTGCCTCCGCGTTGGCACGCAGAGCGGCGGACGCCGTCCTTGGAATCGTGATCGATTCCGGGATTGGGGAGGAACGCATGAACGACATTACCGCTATCGAGACGCTTGCGCCGACGCGCCACGACGAACGCATGCGCGGCTCGAACCAGGCCGGCCTGAGGGCCCACAACGAGCGCGCCGTGCTGACGCTGATCCGCCGCCACGGCGAGCTGGCCAAGGCCGATATCGCCCGGCGCACCGGCCTGTCGCCGCAAACCGCGTCGGTGATCATGCGCGCGCTGGAGGCCGAACATCTGGTGCTGCGCGAAAAGCCTCGTCGCGGCCGGGTGGGCCAGCCCTCGGTGCCGATGCGGCTCAACCCCGACGGGGTGTTCTCACTGGGGGTCAAGATCGGCCGGCGCTCGGTCGAGCTGGTGCTGATGGATTTCGTCGGCGCTATACGAGCGCGCGAGCGCCGCACCTATGCCTATCCCAAACTCGACGCCGTCTTGGACTTCGTCGCCGCCGCCGCGGCGCGCGTCGTCGCCGCGATCGAGCCGGAATTGCGAACGCGGATCGTCGGCCTCGGCGTCGCCATGCCCTTCGAGCTGTGGTCGTGGGCCGACGAAATCGATGCGCCGGCGACGATTATGGACGAATGGCGCAGCGCCGACATTGTCGGGCTCTTGGGCGAAGCGACCGGCCTGTCGGTTCATCTCGCCAACGACGCGACCGCCGCCTGCGCCGCCGAGAACGTCTTCGGCGCCACGCGCTCGTCGGATTATCTCTACGTCTTCGTCGGAGCCTTCGTCGGCGGCGGGCTTGTCATCGGTGGCGATGTCGTCACCGGTCGGACCGGCAATGCCGCGGCGCTTGGGCCGATGCCGGTGCCCCGTGCCAAGGCGACGGGTTCCGACACGGGCGGATTCGACCAACTGATCAACGTCGCCTCGATCTTTGTCCTGGAGAAGATGATCGCCGAGGATGGCGGCGACCCAAGTGCGATCTGGCGAAGCAACGCGGCCTGGGACGAGCTTGGCCCCATCCTCGATCGCTGGCTGGCGATCGCCGGGGCGGGGCTCGCCCATGCTTTCGTCGCGGCGAGTTCGATCTATGATTTCGAATGTGCGGTCATCGACGGCGGCTTTCCGCCGGCCGTGCGCGCGCGCCTGGTCGCGACAACCGAACGGGCGATGGCGAACCTCAAGCGCAAGGGCTTGACGCCGCTGGAGATCCGGCCTGGCACGATCGGTTCCAGCGCCCGCGAGATCGGCTCGGCCAGCCTGCCGCTCTTCGCGCGCTATCTGCTGGATCACCGGGTGCTCTACGCGGAGGGGGGGTAGGGCTTCTCCTCACCGTGTGGCGATCACCCCGGTCGAAAGCGCGCAGGCGTGAAGTCAGCGGCGGGGTCTCCTCCGCCATTTGCGCGATTCTGTCAAAGTCAGGCGATGGTGTCGCCGTTCTGCTGCCTCGCGGCCCCGATGCTCTAGGCTCAGGACCTATTAATTTCTCTTGATCTGTGATTCACGGTCTCCATTGAAGGAGGCTTTGATGGGTGATTTGTTTTTGTTGAGCAAGCGCCAGATGGCGCGGATATCGCCGCATTTCCCTTTGTCGCACGGCGTTCCTCGCGTCGATGACCGGCGGGTGGTGAGCGGCATCGTCTATGTGATCCGCAACGGTTTGCGGTGGAAGGACGCGCCTGCCGGCTACGGTCCGCACAAGACGTTGTACAACCGCTTCATCCGCTGGAGCCGGCTCGGTGTCTTCAACCGGATCTTCTCGGCTTTGGCGGGAGAGGGGCCGAGACCCGAACGCATCATGATCGACGCGACCCATCTGAAGGCTCACCGGACGGCGGCGAGCCTTCTAAAAAAGGGGATGTTCCCCGACGTATCGGACGCACCAAAGGCGGCCTGAACTCCAAGCTCCATGCCGTCTGCGACGGGGATGGCCGGCCTTTGATCCTGTCTTTGTCACAGGGGCAGATGAGCGATTACAATGGTGCCGCCCTGATGCTGCCGGCGTTCCCGGCCGCCAAATCACTGCTCGCCGACAAGGGGTACGACGCCGACTGGTTCCGCGCCGCCCTCGCCATCCGGGGTATCAAAGCCTGTATTCCCTCGCGCGCCAAGCGAAAGAAACCGATCCCACACGACGCCGTCCTCTATCGCCAGCGCCACAAGATCGAAATCATGTTCGGGCGGCTCAAGGACTGGCGGCGCATTCACACCCGCTACGATCGTTGCGCCCACACCTTCTTCTCGGCCATCTGCATCGCAGCCGCCGTCATCTTCTGGCTCTGATCAATGAGTCCTGAGCCTAGGCGCCGGGCGATAGAGCCGACGCGGGTAGAAAACTCTTGACGAGTCTCGCCACGTCCAGTTCCGACGACCGCGTCTTGGTCACCGTCGCCCTGACGCGCGCATGCACATCGCGGCTGATCTCCGCCGCCGAGAAGACGATCACCGCAGTCTGTTCGGGTAGATCCGGCAGCAGATCGAGCCCCGATCCGTCGGGCAGCGCGACATCGAGGATGACGACGTCGAACTGGCTGTGGGCAAGAATCTGCCGAGCCTCGGTCAAGGAGCGCGCTGACGCGATCGAGATATCCGTCCCCAATCCCATCGACATGATGTGGAGAACGCTTTCGTCGTCCTCTACATGCAAGATCCGCGGCCGGAGATCGCCGGACTCCGGCGGAAGCTCGAGTTCCCTCGACGCGGCGAGGAATTCCGGCAGATCGACGTAGAACACGGTCCCCGCGCCCAACTGTGTGTCGAAGCCGATCGTGCCATCGAGCTTTTCCACAATGGCCTTGGCGATGCTGAGGCCGAGGCCGGTGCCACCTTTCTCCCGTGTATCGGAGGCATCCGCCTGTTCGAACTTGCCGAAAATCCGCTCCCGAAACGCGTCCTCGATGCCCGGTCCCGTGTCGATCACCGAAAGGCGCAGCCGGCCGCCCTCGCGTCGCCCGATCTTCACCGTGACCGTTGCTCCGACCGGAGAAAATTTGATCGCGTTCGACAGAAGGTTGGCAAGCACCTGATGCAGGCGGTTGGGGTCGATGTTCGCCTGCGCGCGCGGAGCGTCGTCGATCAGTACGGTCTGGATCTGTCGCTCGGGGAGATAGTTGGCACTGGCGCTGATGGCGCCCTCGATCAAGTCACGAAGGGGCGTGGGCCTCAGATCGAACTGCATCTTCCCCGATTCGATCTTCTCCATGTCGAGAATGTCGTTGATCAACAGCACCAAACGTTCGCTGTTATCGTGCGCGATCTCGACCAGGCGGGCGGCCTTGGCCGGCAGTTCCCCCGCCATGCCGGCGGCGACGAGGCCAAGCGAGCCGCGGATCGAGGTCAAAGGCGTGCGCAACTCGTGGCTGACGGTCGCGATGAATTCGGCCTTGACCTGAGCCGCGCGCTTCATCTCGGTGATGTCGCGATTGTAGGTGATGATTCCGACGACGCGGCCTTGTTCATTCCTGAGAGGGACCTTGAGCGTCGAAAGCCAGCCGGTCGTTCCGTTCGGCAATAGCGTCTCCTGGTCGACGCGCTCGGGTTTGCCGCGCTTCAACATGGCGGCTTCGTCCTGCCGGAATTTTTCCGCCAGGTCGGCTGGATAGAAGTCGAAGTCGGATTTGCCGATCAGGCCTTCCGCGGTGTCCGCCCGCATCAGCGTCGCCGTGGCCGGGTTGGCGACGACGAACCGGCCCTCCATATCCTTCACGTTGAGGCAGTCGGGCAGTTCACGCACCATCGCCCGGTAGATCAGGTTGGAGGTCAACAGGTCGCGCCGCCGCGCCTGCCATTGCAACACGACGGTCATCAGTACCGTACTGACGAAGGTGAGCGCGACGAGCGGAAATCCGGTGCTTGCGAGAAGCGCCATGCGCATGTCCGCCGGGACGGCGACATAGGCGAGCAGTCGGGAAAACGCGACCACGAGCGCGAAGATCAGGATAAGGCTGGTCGTCTTGGGCCGAGACCGCGTCCACCAGAAACCGGCAAGCCCGACAAGGCAAGCGATCAGCAGATCAAGAACGCCCGCTGGCACGCCCGCGCCGCCAAGATGCAGACGGTAGATCAGGGTTGCCGTCCCGGCGACGGCCACTGCCGGCAGACCGCCGAAGAAGGCCGCGGCGGCCACCAACGGTGCGCGCAGGTCGATGACAAACCCCGGGAACAGCGGTTGCGCCGTCGCCATCGACACGATGGCGCCGCCGCCCATGATGAGCCCCAGGAGCAGGGGCTGGAGCCGCACCGACAGCCGCCCCGTCCACTCGCTGATGAAGTCCCACAGTACGACCAGGATCGCAACGAGCGCGAGGTTCGCAAAAAGGGATTGCCAAAGCGATGCCATGCCTTTTGCTAGCAGGTTACGATTAAACGGACATTACCGGCGCTACAGGCACAGTCAGTTTCCGAAAGTTCTATAATTTCCGAAATAAACTCCGGTCGCCATTCGTCAGTAAATCATCGTATTACAAGAAAGGCATATCGGACGATATCCACGGACTTGCCGCGTGGCGGCGCGGCATTTCGAGACGAGTGCCAACGCCGGACATCGGGCGGCGATCGCCCGACAATCACCCAATCGCCCATCGTGGTCATGGCCGTACGCCTACCTCCGCGGTGCGGCATATCGAAACTGACTGACGTCACTGGCTATATTTCTATAATCTTATTATATATTATCTTTAACTATAGACTATATTTTAAATATATATGATATTAATATCTATATTTCCTATAGATTTATATTTGTATATTACCATGAGTAACATATGCATGTTCCGGAATTGCTGTAATCGCCAGCTAGACGTCATCAAACGGTCATAGATGAGTGTGTGTTGCGAAGGCCGACCCGGCATCGGCCTGGCGAGGCACCGCAATCAACCTGGAGATTAAGACCATGCGCAAGTTTCTCGCTACTGCGGCGCTCGCCGCCGTTCTTGCTCTGCCGGCAGTTGCCGGCTTCGCGCAGGACGGCCAGAAGGCCGGCGGCGACGATATGGGCAAGATGATGCAGGGCCAAGCTGACATGCAGGGGCAGACGATGTCCATGCAAGAGGGCGTTGACCCGACGCAAAGCTCGCAAGGCTACATGGAGGCCATGCAGCGTATGCAGGAGCAGATGGGAGCCATCCAGATGTCCGGGGATGCGGATACCGATTTTGCGAAGATGATGATCCCCCACCATCAAAGCGCGATCGAGATGGCGAAGGTCGAGCTGGAGAACGGCAAGGACGAGGAATTGAAGGCGCTAGCTCAGAAGATGATCGATGATCAAGAGAAGGAAATCGAGCAGCTACAGACTTGGCTGGAAAAGAACGAGAAGAAATAACGTCAGACTCGTTAGCGCAGCTGGGCGAAAGCCCGGCTGCGCTGTGATCATAGGGCTACGCCCCGCCCTGCCAGACCTTCACCGCCTCGATCGGCCAGAGCAGCATCAGGACGTTGAGGGTGAGATTGTCGCGGATCATCCATCCGGTGAACAGCTCGAAGGTGACGGCGATCAGGACCGTCATCCAGACCGGCAGCCGGCCGGCCAGCCAGAAGCCGAGCACCATGAAGCCGAGATCGTTGACCGAATTGACGATGCTGTCGCCGAAATAGTCGAGCGAGATCGTCGCCTCGCGGTAGTGCTGGATCACCCTGTCGGTGTTCTCGGCGATCTCCCAGGCGCTTTCGACGATGAGTGCCAGGACGAGCCGGGCGCCGAGCGACCAGCGCCGCAAAACCAGCCATCCAAGCCCGAAAAAGATGAAGCCGTGGATGACGTGCGAGGGCGAATACCAGTCCGACAGATGCTGGGAGTTTTCCGAGCTTTGCACCACGCCGTGCCAGAGCTTGACCGTGCCGCAGGTGCAGATCGGTTCGCGGCCCATGGCGTAGAGGACAAGCGCCGCCAGCGCGACGATGACGAGCCCGATCAGGGCGTGCCACCGGGAATATCCGGCGGTCGAGACGGTCGTTTGCGGCATGGCCTATCCTCGACACGAAGAGGCCGGCGCGTCCCGCCGGCCTCATGTCCTATATCGTCGCAGGCTTGCGCCTACTGTTCCTCGGTGATCCGCCCGTCGGTGGCGGGATCATAGGCGGCGTTGTCCCGGCCAAGATACTGCGCCACCACCTCGTCGAGCGCCGGGCCGAAATCATAGGCCTCCATCCCCTTGTCGGCGAAGATCTTGTAGCCGTCGCCGCCGCCGCGCATGAAGTCGTTGGAGACGACGAGATAGGTCTTCTCCGGGTCGAGCGGCACGAAGCCATCACCCTCCTTGACCGCGACCGACGTCACCCGGTCCTCGCCCGGCGTGCCGGCTTTCGACCAGGTGAACTTCAGACCAGCCACCTGTGGGAACCGGCCGCCGCCTTCCTCGACCTCGGAGACACCGTTCTCCAGTGCCGCCTTGAGGTCGGCGCCGGTCAGCTTGAAGGTCGCCAGCGTGTTCTGGAACGGTAAGACGGTCAGCACTTCGCCCATGGTGATCTCACCGGAATCGATCGAGGCGCGCAGGCCACCGCCATTGGTGATGGCGATCTCGGCGCCCTGGTCCCTGACCCGGTCGAGCATCGCCTCGGCGACGAGGTTGCCCATCTGGCATTCGCCCGCCCGGCAGGTGTCGCGGCCGCCGTCGATCGGCGCGCTCGTCTCGGCCACGACCTTCTGGCGGATTTCGTCCAGCGGCTTGGCCAGTTCCGCGATCCGGGTCTTCAGCGCGCTGTCTTCGACCACCTCGCCATCCATGATGATCGGCTCGCCCGAGGCGGCGGTGACGATGCCGGCATCGTCGAAGGTCACGTCCAGCTGGCCGAGATATTTGCCATAGGCATAGGCCTGGACGATGGCCACATCGCCCTCGGGCCCCTTGATCATGGTCGGGTAGGGGCCCTTGGCCTTCTTGTCGGTGTTCGACAACAGCGTGTTGGTGTGNACATCGCCCTCGGGCCCCTTGATCATGGTCGGGTAGGGGCCCTTGGCCTTCTTGTCGGTGTTCGACAACAGCGTGTTGGTGTGGCCGCCGACGATGACGTCGATGCCGGGTACTTCGGCCGCGACGCGCTGGTCGACCGCGTAGCCGGAATGGCTGAGCACGACGATCTTGGTGACGCCCTCGCCGGTCAATTTTTCGACCTCGCGTTTCAAGGCCGCCACCGGATCGGCGAAACTGACGTTCGGGCCGGGGCTCGACAATTCGGCCGTGTCGGCCGGCGTGATGCCGATCAGGCCGATCCTTTCGCCGTCCTTCTCGATCACCGTCGAGGATTTCAGCGCGTCGGCGAGTTCCGGCTCCTTGGAAATATCCGCATTGGCGAGCAGGATCGGGAAGTCGATCGCCTCCATGAAGGCGCGCAGCACCTTTGGCCCGTCGTCGAACTCGTGATTGCCGACCGTCATCGCCTCGTAGCCGAGCGTGTTCATCAGCTCGGCCGCCGCCTTGCCCTTATATTTGGTATAGAACAGCGAGCCCTGAAACTGATCGCCGCCGTCGACCAGCAGTGTGTTGTCGGAGGCTTCCCGCGCGGCCTTGATGCCGGTCGCCAGCCGCGCCGAGCCACCGAAGCAGGCGTTCTCGGCGGCGTCCTTCTCGCCGCAGCCCGAATCATATTTGTTGATCGGCTCGATGCGGCTGTGAAAATCATTGGTGTGCAGGATCGTCAGTCTGTACTCGGCGAGCGCGGCGCCGCCACTCGCGGCGGTCAGCGCCAGCGCGGCGGCGGTATAAAGAATTTGCTTCATTTCGTAGCTCCTGCCGGCGAAAAGAAATGCGGCCGCACCGTTGCCAAGTCCAGCGAGACAGCCGCCGCTATCAAAATCCCGCTTCTCGTCGCCGTCAATTGCGACTGGCGAATTTCCCCATTTTGCACTGGACCCTATTCTGATTCCCACTCCAGCCAGTTGACGGGGATCTAAAGATCTATTAGTGCTATTTCAACTAAGGAGATTTCAAACATGAAAACCATAGATATCGACATTGAGGTTCACAAGCGCATTGAGGCTGATAGGACGGCATTCGAGGAGTCGGAGAACGAGATATTGAGAAGGTTGCTAGGCCTTCCAAAATTCGACTGTCACCAAGCGATTAAGGGGAATTTTGACGAGTCAGGCGGTAGGGCCGCATGGTCCTCTGGGGGCGTATCTTTATCCCACGGCAGCCAACTGGAAATGCACTATGGGGGCCGGAAGATCGAGGCAAAGATCGACGATGGCGCCATTCTCTACAACGGGGAGCGCTACAAAGCTCCGTCGCCCGCAGCAATTAAGGCGGTAGTAGATTGCGGCGGGCCGCCTGCGGCGCGGAACGGTTGGAACGATTGGAGCGTCCTTCTTCCGAACGGTACTAAGAGATCTATTAGTAGCATGAGGTAAGGGGCTCCTTCAGCCCTTGAGATCGGGAATCTCAAGGAGGATTGATTGACGGATCAATCAATCGATCTATGCTGCCGGCCATGAACCAATGGACCCGCATCCGGCCCGCCGCGACAGGCCTCGAGGCCGCCCGCCGCGAGGCGCTGATCACCGCAGCCATTGCCGCCATCGAGGAAGCCGGCTCGATGGAGGCCACCACCATGGCGCAGATCGCCGCCCGCGCCTCGGTGTCGCCGGCGCTGGTGCATCATTATTTCGGCGCCAAGGACGATCTGATGATTGCCGCGATGCGCCATCTGCTGTTCGGCTTTCGCGATGGGCTCACCCGCCGGCTTGCCGCCGCCGGCACGCCCCGCGAGCGGGTCAGCGCCGTCATCGAAGGCTGCTTCGATCCCAGCCAGTTTTCCCGCGAGGCCATCGCCGCCTGGCTGGTCTTCTACCTCTACGCCCGCCGCTCGTCAGAGGCGGCGCGGCTGTTGCGGCTGTATTTCCGTCGGCTCGAAACCAATCTCGTCTCCGGCCTCGCCCCGCTGCTCGGCGCGGATGCCGCCATCCCGGTCGCTGCTGCGACCGGCGCGATGATCGACGGCGTCTGGCTGCGCCAGGCGCTGACCCCGCTCACCGCCCCCGACGGACCAGCGGCCGTCCGGATGGTTGAACGCTATATCGACGCGGAGATCGGTACATGAAAATCATCGAGGAAGCCGATTACGTCGTGGTCGGGTCGGGCTCGGCCGGTTCGGCGCTGGCGTACCGACTGTCGGAATCGGGCCGCTACGACGTCGTCGTCGTCGAGGCCGGCGGCACCGATGCCGGCCCGTTCATCCAGATGCCGGGCGCGCTGTCCTTTCCCATGAACATGGCCCGCTACGACTGGGGTTACCGCTCCGAGCCCGAGCCGGCGCTCGCCGGCCGGCGCCTCGCCACCCCGCGCGGCCGGGTCATTGGCGGCTCCTCCTCGATCAACGGCATGGTGTTCGTGCGCGGCCACGCCCATGATTTCGACCATTGGGCCGAGATCGGCGCATCTGGCTGGGCCTATGCCGACGTCGTCCCCTACTTCAAGCGGATGGAGTGCTTCGAGGGGGGCGCCGGCCCCGGCACGGGCCAGGATACGGGAGACGGCGGCGATCCGGACTGGCGCGGCGGCTCCGGCCCGCTCAACGTCAAGCGCGGCGCCATGGAAAACCCGCTCTACGGCGCATTCGTCGAGGCCGGGCGGCAGGCCGGCTATCCGGTCACCGACGATTACAACGGCGAATTCCCCGAGGGTTTCGGCCCGATGCAGCAGACGATCTGGCGCGGCCGACGCTGGTCGGCGGCCAATGCGTATCTGAGACCCGCCATGGCGCGGGGCAATTGCCGGCTTCTCCAGGCCAATGTCATGCGCGTCGCCTTCGAGGGCAACCGCGCCACCGGTGTCGAGGTGAAGCGATCCGGTCGCACCACCGGTCTCGTCAAGGCGCGGCGCGAGGTGGTGCTCGCCGCCGGGGCCATCAACTCGCCGCTGATCCTCATGCATTCGGGCATCGGAGACCCGGCCGAGCTGTCCCGCGTCGGCATCGACACACGGCTTGCCCGCCCGGGCGTCGGGCAAAACCTGCAGGATCATCTCGAACTCTACATCCAGCAGAGCTGCACCCAGCCGATCACCCTCAACGGCTATCTCGACCTGTTCTCCAAGGGCCGGGTGGGGCTCGAATGGATGATGCTGCACACCGGCTACGGCGCGACCAACCATTTCGAGGCGGCGGGCTTCATCCGTTCGCGCGCCGGCGTCGACTATCCCGACATCCAGTATCACTTTCTGCCCGGCGCGATCCGCTATGACGGCCAGGCCGCCGCCCCCGGCCACGGTTTTCAGGCCCATGTGGGGCCGATGCGCTCGAAATCGCGCGGCGATATCCGGCTGGTGAGCGCCGATCCCGGTGCCAAGCCGGCGATCCGCTTCAACTACATGTCGCATGACGACGACTGGACCGAGTTTCGCCAGGCGATCCGGCTGACCCGCGAGCTCTTCGCGCAGGCCGCCTTCGACGAATATCGCGGGCCGGAGATCCAGCCGGGCGACGCGCTCCAGAGCGATTCCGATCTCGACGGCTTCATCGCCCATCACGCCGAAAGCGCCTATCACCCCTGCGGCGCCGCGCGCCTCGGCTCAGGTGAAGACGACAACGCCGTGGTCGATCCCGAATGCCGGGTGATCGGCATCGACAATCTGCGCCTCGCCGACAGCTCGATCTTCCCGCGCATCACCAACGGCAATCTCAACGGCCCGTCGGTCATGGTCGGCGAAAAGGCCGCCGACCATATCTTGGGCGAGGGGATGCTGGCGCCGGAGCCCGAACTGCGACCCTGGATCAACCCGGACTGGCAGACCCGTCAGCGATAGGCCTCGCGCCGTCCCAGTGGAGGTGGGCCGTATTCGTTGGTCACCGCCTCGCTGGGCTGGGCGGCGAAATAGAGGAAGACCAGCCAGCCGATCAGCGGGATCAGGCCGACCAGCAGCCACCACGCCGAGCGGCCGGTATCGTGCAGTCGCCGCGCCGCCACCGCTAGCGTCGGCAGGAAGACCGCCAGCGTGAACAGCGCGTCCAAAGGGCGGGCGCCGTGACCGCTCAGCGGGCTCAAGCCGAGGATCGGTCCGACGATCACGCTGTCGACGAGGCCGAGGACAAAACTGGCGATCAGGGTGAACAGCACGAACCACCAGAATTCCGAGCGCGGCGCGCGGCCCCGGAAAATGGCGTAGTTCGAAAACACCGAGCGGACGGCTTCTGTAAATCGCATGCTTGCCTCGACTGGACAGCGGACCGATGCCGCCAAAGTGATGCTCCGAACGATGCCGCAGGGCCGGTGGCGACGCCAGTGCCCCTCCGCGGCGTCCACAGCAGGCGTAAACTGCAACGCTCTGCCCGCTTGGGAGGTTGCGATGCCTGTATCATCCCCAGATGCCGCGTCGGCCGGCTCCTGCCTGTCCCGCCGCCAGGTCCTCGGCCTCGCGGCCCTGTCCGGCCTCGCCGCGCTTGGCGGCTGCGCCACGGCCGGTTCGACGAGCCCGCCGCCGGGCGTCGCGGCTGTTGTCTCCGCGACGACGCTGCTGGCGTTCAGTCCGGCGGTTGTCCAAGTCAGAGCCGGCGACACCGTGGAATGGCGCAACGCCTCGCCCTTCGGCCACACCGTGACCGCCGATCCGTCGCTGGCGAAGAATGCTGCCAATGTCCGGCTACCGCGAGGCGCGCGGCCGTTCAATGGCCCACTGCCGGCCGGCGGGATCTATCGGCGGACATTCGCCCGGCCGGGCACCTACGACTATGTCTGCCTGCCGCACGAGGGCGCCGGCATGAAGGGCCGGGTGGTGGTGACAGCGGGGTAGGGCGTTTGCTGCCTTCGGCTGCAGAAGCAGCGCAGGCGATGACTCCGCCTACGGATTTCCCACCTCGTCCGCCTTATCCGCGTCGCACCAGCGGACCACGATCGGCGCGGCAGGCTCGGCCCCGAGCGTCAGGCAGTCGCCAGCTGTGCCCTCAGGACTCCCCTCTGCGCACAGGGTCCAGCCCGCTCCGGTCGTGCCGGAGGCGGCGAGCACCAGCTCCGGGATGGCGGCGAGATGCGGCGTATAGACATAGGCGCCGTCCTTGAGCACCGCGTCCGGCGGCGGCTCCATGCCGGCGCCGGAGCCCTCGACGCGGCCCTCGACCACGGT
Organism: Aurantimonas sp. E1-2-R+4; assembly: GCF_036549515.1. Lineage (NCBI taxonomy): Bacteria > Pseudomonadati > Pseudomonadota > Alphaproteobacteria > Hyphomicrobiales > Aurantimonadaceae > Aurantimonas > Aurantimonas sp. E1-2-R+4. The sequence continues at coordinate 81,490 of NZ_JAZHLK010000012.1, forward strand.
CAGCCCGTCCGGCCCGGCGGTCCAGCGTTCCTGCCAGCTGGTCTTTTCCACCGAGTGGGTCCAGGCGAGGGTGAAGGCGGAGGCGGCGAGCACGATCGTCTTGCCGGCGGTGAGGACGCAGATCATTGCGCCAGTGTCGTCGTTTCGTCGGCGGCTTGGACAGAAGCGGGCCGCTCCACGAGACCGCCGGGTCCGCCGGTGCGGTTCACCGTTTCCGGCACGCCGTACTTGCGCACTTGCCACAGGTGCCAGCCGATCACCAGCGCGGCGAGGCCGAAGCCGATTTCGTCGGTCGCCGGCAGCGCGGCGATCAGCGTGAAGGCGGCGACGGCGGCCAGAATCCGCTCCCACCATTTGAGCGGCGCGACGAGGAAGCCGATCGCTGCCGCGCCCCACAGCCCGATGGCGAGGCACGCCTTGATGACGACGTAGATGACCGCCGGCCAGAAGCCGATCGCATCGGCCAGTGGTCCGCCATCCTGCAGCATCAGCGCCGGCGTGTAGACCGCCATGAACGGGATGATGAAGCCGGCGAGCGCCACCTTCACGGCTTCCATCGAGATCTTCAGCCCCGGCGCCTTGGCGATTGGCGCCGCCGCGAAACAGGCTAGCGCCACCGGCGGGGTCAGATCGGCGAGGATGCCGAAATAGAAGACGAACATGTGGGAGACGATCAGCGGAACCCCCAGCGCCAGCAGGGCCGGTCCGGCGATCGAGGAGGTGATGATGTAGTTGGGGATGGTCGGGATGCCCATGCCGAGGATCAGGCAGGTGATCATGGTCAGCACCAGCGACAGGAACAGCGAGGTGTCGCCGACCGAGACGATGTACTGGCCGAAGGTGTTGGCGACGCCGGTCAGCGTCATCGTACCGACGATGATGCCGACGATGGCGCAGGCAATGCCGACCGGCAGCGCCGTCTTGGCGCCTTCCGATAGCGCGTCGCGGGTCAAGATCAGCGTCTCGCGACCGCCCTTGAACAGCGCCGAGAGGGCGATGAGGATCGCCAGCGCGATCATCACCGGCATGATGCCATATTGAAAGAAGGCGGCGGCCGACAGGCCGAGGCCGATCCAGAACACATAGCGCAGCGCCTGCACAGAGATGCGCCCGGCAAGCGGCGCGCCGAGGATCAGGAGCGCCGTCAGGGCGAGGCCAATAGTGCCTGCGAACAGCGGCGTGTAGCCGTTGAACAGCAGCCAGACCAGGACGATCAGCGGCAAGAGCAGGTACCAGCCGTTTTTGAGAGCGGCCAGCGGCGAGGGTAGTTCGGCGCGCGATAGGCCGAGCAGGCCGCGCTTGCCGGCTTCCAGATGCACCATCCAGAACACCGAGCCGAAATACAGGATCGCCGGGACCACCGCCGCCTGGACGACCGCCGTGTAGGGCACGTCGATGGTCTCGGCCATGATGAAGGCGACGGCGCCCATCACCGGCGGCATGATCTGCCCGCCCATCGAAGCGGTCGATTCGACACCACCGGCGAAGGCGGCGCGGTAGCCGAAACGCTTCATCAGGGGAATGGTGAACTGCCCGGTGGTCACCACATTGGCGACGCCGGAGCCGGAGATCGTTCCCATCAGGCCGGAGGAGATGACCGCCACCTTGGCCGCGCCGCCCTTGGCGCTACCGACGAGGCCGAGCGAGATGTCGGTGAACAGCTTGATCATCCCGGCGCGTTCGAGAAACGAGCCGAACAGGATGAACAGGAAGATGTAGGTGGACGAGACGTAGGTCGGGATGCCGTAGATGCCCTCGGTGCCGAAGGCCATGTGGTCGATTACCTGCGAAAAATCGTAGCCGCGGGTGACAAAGGGCGAGGGCAGATACTCGCCGAACAGCGTGTAGGCGAGGAACGTCCCGGCGATGATCGGCAGCGCCGGCCCCATGATCCGCCAGGTGGCGACGAACAGGATCGCCAGCGCGGCGACGCCGACGGCGGTGTCCATCGGCAGCGGCATGCCGGCGCGAAAGATCAGCGCCTCGTATTCCCACCATTGGTAGAAGGCAACCCCCATGCCGGCGACGCCGAGCGCCCAGAACAGTGCGCGCGAGGCGGGGTTTTCGCGCTTGATCGCGGCGATCAGCGGCAGGCCGAGCAGGCAGAGGAAACCGACATGGACGGCCCGCACGATCTGGCTCGGCAGATCGAGAAGATGCGAAGCCGTCGCAAGCTGGAAGATCGAGAAGAAAAACGCGATCCAGAACAACAGCCGACCTTCGAAGCTGGCCGGAAACCCTGAGGAAAGCGGGTCGTGCAACTCGGCGCGTTCGTCGTCGGTCGGATTCAGTTTCTCCGCAAGCCCCTGATTCATGATGCGGTTCCTCCCGAATGCCCGTCGCGGCGGGACCTTAGCCGCGCGGAGGAGGGGGTGCAAACGGCCAGGCGCCGGGCTGCCGGAGGCTCGCAGGGCCGCAGTGACCGGGAATCACTTTGCCGCCCTATTGCGTCGGTAATTCGCTAGCCGGGCACACGTCCGAATCACCAAGGAGGCCTTCAATGAAGACCAGAGCGGCAATGATGAAAACCACAACGATCCTGTTTCTTGGCGCGGCTCTTGCCGCCACACCGGTTGCGATCGACTGGACCCATTTGTCTGTCGGGTCGGCGGATGTGCTGGCCCAAGGCAAAGGCGGCGGTAATGGTGGTGGAAACGGGGGCGGCAACGGCGGTGGTAACAGCGGCGGCAATGGTGGCGGCAACAGCGGCGGCGGGAATGGAAACGGCAATGGCGGGCGAAGCGCCAGTGGCGGGAACGCTCACGGCAAAAGCGGCGAGAATCGCAACTCCGCTGCCTCGCTCGGCCGGTTGAATGCCTCCCACGCATCCGCGACCGCGATGGAAAATGCCTCCTCGCGCTCGGTGGTTGGCCAACTCGGCGCATACAAGGACGCCGTGGCCGACGACGACATGGAAAAGGCCGCGGAGTTCCTGGCCACGGCGGCGAATCATACGGTGACCGAGGAGACCGTCCGCGCCGTCAATACCAAGCTCGGCATCGAACTCGACGACCCCAAGGAGGTGGCGAAGCTCGCCGAGATGGCGAGGCAGATGCAGTAAGCTTCGGCTATTGCCCGGTCCCAAGGTGGTGACAAGATCGCTTCTTGGGGCGGGGCGTCAACCTTCACCCACCTTGGCACGACCGAGCGGTCCTCTCGAAGGGCCGCTCGACGCTGTTCGCGGAGGCCGTTTGCCGTGGTAGGAGCGGGGCGGTTAAGGCCGCAACGGCAATCCGTTCGGCGGTCTCACGTGAATCACCGCGAAGGACCCGCTCCATGGCCCGCCCCAACATCCTGATCGTCATGGTCGATCAGTTGAACGGAACGCTGTTTCCGGACGGGCCGGCGGAGTTTTTGCACACGCCGAACCTTGGCGCGCTCGCGTCACGGTCGCTGCGGTTTCAGAACGCCTATACGCCGAGCCCGCTCTGCGCGCCGGCCCGCGCCGCCTTCATGGCCGGACAATTGCCGAGCCGCACCGGCGTCTACGACAATGCGGCGGAATTTATGTCCTCGATCCCGACCTTCGCCCATCATCTGCGGCGCGCGGGCTATCGCACCGCCCTCTCCGGCAAGATGCATTTCGTCGGCCCCGACCAGTTGCACGGCTTCGAGGAGCGGCTGACCACCGACGTCTATCCGGCCGATTTCGGCTGGACGCCGGACTATCGCCGGCCGGGCGAGCGGATCGACTGGTGGTATCACAACATGGGCTCGGTCACCGGCGCCGGCGCCGCCGAGATCAGCAACCAGCTCGAATATGACGACGAGGTCGCCTATCACGCCGGCGCCAAGCTCTACGATCTGGCGCGGGGGCAGGACGAGCGGCCGTTCTGCCTGACCGTATCCTTCACCCATCCGCACGACCCCTATGTGGCGCGGCGCCGCTTCTGGGACCTTTACGAGGATTGCGCCCATCTCGATCCCGCGACCGGGCCGATCCCCCTCGCCGAACACGATCCGCACTCGCAAAGGCTTCTGAAGGCGTCCGATTTCGAGAAATTCGCGATCACGCCCGAGGATGTCCGCCGCTCGCGCCGGGCCTATTTTGCCAACATCTCCTATCTCGACGAAAAGATCGGCGAGATTCTCGGTGTGCTGAAAGATTGCCGGATGGCGGAGAACACCGCCGTCCTGTTTGTCTCCGACCATGGCGACATGCTTGGCGAGCGCGGCCTGTGGTTCAAGATGAGTTTCCGCGAGGGCTCGTCGCGCGTACCGCTGATGCTGAGCCTGCCGGGCGGCGAGAGCGGGCTGGTGGCCGTGCCGGTCTCGACCCTCGACGTGCTGCCGACGCTGGGCGATCTCGCCGGCATCGACGCCGCCGACATCGCACCCTTCGCCGATGGGCAGAGCCTGTTGGCGACGGCGCGCGCCGGAAGCCGGTCCGGACCCGTACCGATGGAATACGCCGCCGAAGGCTCCGAGGCGCCGATGGTCTCGCTCAGGGAGGGGCGATTCAAGCTCAATCTCTGCGAGATCGATCCGCCGGAATTCTTTGACCTGGAGACCGACCCAGGCGAAGCGTGCAACCTGGCGGCGGAGCCCGGATGCGACGGGCCAGCGGCCAAGGAAGCCTTCGATAGGCTGCGGCAGGCGGCGGAAACGCGCTGGAATCTTGCGGCCTTCGACGCGGCGGTGCGCGAGAGCCAGCAACGGCGACTGATCACCTACGAGGCGCTGCGCAACGGCGCCTATTACCCCTGGGACTACCAGCCGCTGCAAAAGGCCTCGGAACGCTACATGCGCAACCACATGGATCTCAACGTGCTGGAGGAGAACCAGCGGTTTCCCAGAGGGGAATAGGCGAGGCGGAGCAACGGTCCTGCTGGCTCCGGGCGACGGCGGTCTGGCGCAAAAATCTGCAGGCGGTCTGTTTTTTGCGCTGTCATCGAAGCTTCGTCATTGCGTCACGAACCGTTTTTGAAGCACTGTTACGGGGCGTCTTCGACAAGCTCGGCAACAGGGCCCGAGAGTCGCATCAACGGGTGAGGACATCAGATGAACCGCAAACTTCTCAGCGCAGCCGTCGCGCTTGGCGCGATGATCGCCGGTGCGAGCCAGGCTTTCGCCGTGACCGAACTGCAGTGGTGGCACGCGATGACCGGCGCCAATAACGAGGTCGTCGAGACGCTGGCCAAGGAATTCAACGAAAGCCAGCAAGACTTCAAGATCGCGCCGGTGTTCAAGGGGACCTATCCCGAAACGCTGAACGCGGGCATTGCCGCCTTCCGCGCCAAGCAGATGCCGGCGATCATTCAGGTCTTCGACGTCGGCACCGGCGTGATGATGGGCGCCGAGGGCGCGGTCAAGCCGATCGCCGAGGTGCTCGAGGCGGGCGGCTTTACCTTCGACAAGTCGCAATATCTGCCGGGCATCGTCGCCTATTATTCCAAGCCGGACGGCACCATGCTGTCGTTCCCGTACAATTCCTCTTCGCCGATCCTCTATTACAACAAGGACATCTTCGAGAAGGCCGGGCTCGATACCGAAGAGCCGCCGAAGACCTGGCAGGCGGTGTTCGAGGCGGCACGCAAGATCAAGGAATCCGGCGCGGCGGAGTGCGGCTATACCTCGACCTGGCTGACCTGGATCCATCTGGAGAACTTCGCCGCCTGGAACAACGTGTCCTATGGCACCGAGGAGAACGGACTGGCCGGCACCAATGTCGAGCTGAAGCTTAACGAGCCGATCTATGTCGAGCATTTCCAGGCTCTCGCCGATCTCGCCAAGGAGGGCGTGTTCCGTTATGGCGGCCGGACCTCGGAGGCCAAGCAGCTGTTCCTGTCCGGCGAATGCGGCATCCTGACCGAATCCTCCGGCGGGCTCGGCGATATCGTCAAATCCGGGATCAACTACGGCATCGGCCAACTGCCCTATGATGAGAACGCCGAAGGGGCGCCGCAAAACACCATCCCGGGCGGCGCCAGCCTGTGGGTGTTCGGCGGCAAGTCGGACGAGGAATACAAGGGCATCGCCCAGTTCTTCAATTTCCTGTCGCAGACCGACATCCAGGGCCGCCTGCATCAGGCCTCCGGCTATCTGCCGGTGACCAAGGCCGCCTATGAGGCGACCAAGAGCTCCGGCTTCTATGACGAGAATCCCGGCCGCGAGACGCCGATCACGCAGATGATGGGCAAGGAGCCGACCGCCAATTCCAGGGGCGTTCGCCTGCCGAACCTGCCGCAAATCCGAGACATCGCCAACGAGCAGTTCGAGGCGATGCTGGCCGGCGACCAGGATGCCCAGACGACGATGGACAAGATCGTCGAGCAGGGCAACGAGGCGATCGCCGAAGCGCAGTAGGACGCCGAACCCGCAACGCGCGCCGGGCGGTTCGACCGCCCGGCCTTTTCCATGGGCTTCGCTTCACGTGTGGCCTGATTCGGACCCAGGATCGCCGTGTCGAAAGCCATCTTTCCCAACAAATGGCTGCCCTATCTGCTGGTCGCGCCGCAGGTGGCGATCACCCTGGTCTTCTTCTACTGGCCGGCAAGCCAGGCGTTGTACCAATCAGTCCTGCACGAGGACCCGTTCGGGCTGAAATCAAAGTTCGTCGGTCTCGCCAATTTCCAGTCGGTCCTGTCGGACCCGGCCTATCTCAACGCCATCAAGGTGACCGCGATTTTCAGCATCTCGACAGCCGCGCTGTCGATGTCGCTGGCGCTGCTTTTGGCGACCGCTGCCGAGAAGGTGGTGCGCGGACGCGGGCTTTACCGCACGATGCTGATCTGGCCCTACGCGGTGGCGCCGGCCGTGGCGGGCCTCTTGTGGATGTTCATGTTCAATCCGGTGATGGGCACCTTCGCCTACATGCTGCGACGCAACGGCTTCGACTGGAACCCGTTGCTTGACGGCGATCAGGCGATGCTGCTCGTCGTCGTCGCGGCGGCCTGGAAGCAGATCAGCTACAATTTCCTGTTCTTCGTCGCCGCCCTGCAGTCGATCCCGAAATCGCTGATCGAGGCGGCGGCGATCGACGGCGCCGGGTCGACAAAGCGCTTCTGGACGATCATCTTTCCATTGATCGCGCCGACGACGTTCTTCCTGCTGGTGGTCAACACCGTCTACGCCTTCTTCGATACGTTCGGCATCATCGATTCAGTGACCTCCGGCGGCCCGGCGCGGGCGACGGAGACGCTCGTCTACAAGGTCTATGTCGACGGCTTCGTCAATCTCGATCTCGGTAGTTCGGCCGCCCAGTCGGTGATCTTGATGGCGATCGTCATCGCGCTCACGGCCTTCCAGTTCCGCTATGTGGAGAAGCGGGTGCACTATGCGTGAGGCGGAGATACCGCGATGATCGAGCGTCACTCCATTGGCCGCCCGATCGCGCATGTGATGCTGGTCCTCGGCATCGTGATCGTCGCCTTTCCGATCTACTACACTTTCATGGCGTCGACGCAGACGCTGCAGGCGATCCTGCGTCCGCCGCTGCCCCTCATACCGGGCGGCGAATTCGTCGAGAACTATGGCGAGGCGCTGTTCGGCGGCATCGGGCGGATCGGCGGCGTCAACGTCTGGACGCTGTTGTTCAACACGACGGTGATGGCGCTCGGCATCGCCATCGGCAAGATCGTCATCTCGATCCTGTCGGCCTTCGCTATCGTGTTCTTCCGCTTCCGGCTGCGCATGACCTTCTTCTGGCTGATCTTCATCACCTTGATGCTGCCGGTCGAGGTCCGCATCCTGCCGACCTACAAAGTGATGGTCGATCTCGGTATGATCGATACCTATGCCGGGCTGATCCTGCCGCTGATCGCCTCGGCGACGGCGACGCTGTTGTTCCGGCAGTTCTTCATGACGATCCCTTCCGAGCTGGTCGAGGCGGCGCGGGTCGACGCCGCCGGGCCGATGCGCTTCTTCTGGGACATCCTGATTCCGCTGTCGAAGACCAACATTGCGGCGCTGTTCGTCATCCTCTTCATCTATGGCTGGACGCAATATCTGTGGCCGCTGCTGGTCACCAACGACAACCAGATGAACACCATCGTCATCGCGCTGAGGAAGATGGTGTCCTTCGCCGACGCCGACACGCCCTGGCACCTGGTCATGGTGACGTCGATCCTGGCGATCGTGCCGCCGGTGCTGGTGGTCGTCCTGATGCAGCGATGGTTCGTGCGCGGCCTCGTCGAAGCGGAGAAATAAGCGTGGCAGGCATCGAACTTTCCGACGTCCGCAAGGTCTATCCCGGCGGAGTGGAAGCGGTGAAGGGCGTTTCGCTCGACATTCCCGACGGCGAATTCGTCGTGCTGGTCGGCCCGTCCGGCTGTGGAAAGTCGACGCTCCTGCGCATGGTGGCGGGCCTGGAGACGATCTCGGCCGGGACGATTTCGATCGGGGATCGGATCGTCAACGATCTGGAGCCGGCCGAGCGCGATATCGCCATGGTGTTCCAGAACTACGCGCTCTATCCGCATATGAGCGTGCGGCAGAATCTCGAATACGGCCTGAAGAACCGCAAGATGGCGAAGGCCGAGATCGCCCGCCGGGTCGACCAGGCGGCGGGGATACTCGAAATCGCGCCGTTGCTGGCGCGCAAGCCCGGCCAACTCTCGGGCGGGCAGCGCCAGCGCGTCGCCATGGGCCGCGCCATCGTCCGCGAGCCGGAAGCCTTCCTGTTCGACGAACCCTTGTCCAATCTCGACGCCAAGCTACGGGTGCAGATGCGGGCCGAGATTCGCCGGCTGCAGCGCAAGCTCGCGACCACCAGCCTCTACGTCACTCATGACCAGCTCGAGGCGATGACGCTGGCCGACCGGCTGGTCGTCCTCAATGGTGGGCGGATCGAGCAGGCGGGCACGCCGATGGACGTCTATGAGCGGCCGGCGACGCTCTTCGTCGCCACCTTCATCGGCTCGCCGGCGATGAATCTCATCCCCGTGGGCGCCGCCGGCGGCAGCATTGCCGGGCTCACCGGCCTCGACGGCCTGGCGGTTGGTCCGTCCGTCGGCCAGACGCTCGGCATCCGCCCTGAGCATATGCGCCTCGTCGAGGAGGCCGAGGCCGCGCCGGGCGAATTGCTCGCCGATCTGACCGTCACTGGCGTCGAGGTGGTCGGGGCCGAGAGCTACGTCTATGGCGCGCTGCCCGACAAGGGTTCGGAGATCGCCGTTCGGGTGCCCGGCTACTCGCATCTGGAGCCGGGAACGAAGGTTCGCGCGGCTGCACCGCTCGATGCCCTGCATCGTTTCGACAGCGAGAGCGGCCGCCGGCTGGATTAAGTTCGAAACGCGGGAAAAATTTCTGGATTGGTCCCTATGAAGAAAGTCGCCGTTGAAAAGGCCCGTGGACGCGTCAATCGCGCTGCTTCCGCGATGAATGGCCTTGAAAAAAGCGCGGACTTCGCCTCGTTTTCCATTGCCTGGACCGACTTTTTGTTAGCAGCCAATAGCGTCTTTTCAATTCTGGAGAAGGGCGCAAAAGACAATGCCACCAGCCGGCAGTGGTACGGAGGAAAGAAAAAACAGTGCCGGCAAGACCCTCTTATACCAACGGGAGCGAAGGCCGACTCTTCGGGGATTCCCAAGCTGACAGAATTCTGAATCACTGTGACAAACGGAGGTTTGTCATGGCAGCACCGGTTCCCCTTCACAC
>NZ_JAZHLK010000120.1:0-1991 GCF_036549515.1 Aurantimonas sp. E1-2-R+4
TATCTTTCTTCATGGCGTTGCTCTCCTCAGTGGAATCGGCACCCCGAGCCTAACGGCTCAAGGCGGGCAACGCCGCCCACTTCAGAGTTTCAACAGAGACCGGGACATTCCCTTGATCCATGTCAGTTCGCCCGGAATTGCGATGGCGTATGCTTGCGAATGTCGGTGGCCGTGGACCACTACCCGAGCAGATAGGAATGCAATGAACCGGATCGTATATATCGTAGGCTTCGTAGTCATCGTCTTGGTCATCCTGGGCTTTTTTGGCCTGCGCTGAGCGTAGAGCCGCAGCGAAGCAGCCCCGACTGATTGACTTGCGGATGAATTCACGAGTCCGATTCCCATCGAGGTTACAGGTGCTTCATCCTTCACCTATCGGCCAAATAGAGAGATATTCCCCATGAGTACAATTCTGATTATCATTGTCCTTCTGTTGTTGTTCGGCGGCGGCGGCGGTTACTACGGTTACAACCGCTATGGCACGCGTGGTCTCGGTGGAGTCCTCGGCTTGGTGATAGTCGCCCTGATCGTCCTCTGGTTACTGGGTGTGCTCGCTTAATTTGCCCACAGCCGGGGTTGGGTTGGACTTGGCACTTACGAGGCTGGTCCGTCCAAAACTTTGCGACGACCCCTTTGAAAATTTCATCCTCAATTCGCCGGTCCGTCTTGCGAACGGCGAATGTGGGTTTGTAGATGTCGCGCCCGCGAGGCAGGCCATTGCTGCTGCGGGCCCGAGCCCCATGGCACGACCGAGCCTTCCAGGAAACCGTCAGGTCGCGGAACCTAATCTTCGCCAAGGACGAAAAGGGATGGCTGACACCGGTCGTTGCCCGGCGGAGCGCATAGGGCTGCCAAGCGCCATCAGAAAGTTGTAATGCCAGTCCAATCAATTTCCTTATCAAGCGAGGGACTGCATGTGCTGGAGCGGTGAAGCGTCGGCAGTACTGGCAGTTGTAGGTATAACCACCACCGCTTACGCAGCTTACAAAAAAGAACCGGCGCCGTTGTGGATGGCCCTCGGCTATTTCTCGTCAATGGAGCTTTTGCAGGCCTTCACATACTCGGTAATTGATCAATGCTCGCTGCCCTCCAATCAAATTGCCACTATCTTGGGTTATTTGCATATCACGTTCCAGCCATTCTTCATAAATATGCTGTCCATGTACTTTATACCAAGACATGTCCGTAACAAAATTCAATGGCCCGTTTATGCAATCTGTTTTATTTCGGCAATCATCATGCTTCTGCAGCTTTATCCGTTCGAATGGGCAGGTTCATGTCCGCTAGGGCGTGGACTGTGTGCCGATCGGCTTTGCTCGGTATCCGGAGAATGGCATATCGCTTGGGATGTGCCGACAAACGGGATGCTGAACTTCATCACAGTCGATTCATGGGCATCTTTTCTGAGCCTGTATCCCACCTATTTCTTTGCCGGAATCTTGTTGCCATTCCTTTACGGATCTTGGCGGTTTACTGTGTACCACTTCCTGGTTGGCCCACGATTGGCCATGTTGCTGACTAGCAACCCTAATGAAGCGGCCGCAATCTGGTGCCTGTTATCTATAGGAATTCTGCTTCTTGTCGTTAAGACCCCGATAAGACAGTTCATGTTTGTGAAGTCTTGGTGGCTGTGGCCAAAACAGACCGTCCGAAAGCGAAGCGACGTATGATCCGGTCTTCGATGCCGGGAAGGGCAAAGGCTGAACGACCGCGCTCAACAGGCGCTCGGCGCCAAGGGAAAACGCCTCAAAATTATTAACGCGCGGACTAACCTGCGTCTGCGCGCGCGGACTGGGAAACCAGCAAGGTGCAACATGATCATCGGGACACTTCGCGTGTGCTTCTGAGGAAACTCACCTGACGCGGGCGAAAAATGTCTCTTATACCAACGGGCGCTGATCAAGACCCATGCGCCCAATCTCGCATTCCGATGGACGTGATTTTCCAGGGCTGATCGACGAGCTTGTTCCAAGCTGCGCAGCAGTGGGCGA
>NZ_JAZHLK010000121.1:0-1911 GCF_036549515.1 Aurantimonas sp. E1-2-R+4
AGGCTGGCCAAGGATTTCGAGAACCTGTCGCGCAACGCGCTCGCATTCCTCAAACTGGCGTCTATCCGCCTAATGCTGCGAAGGCTTTGTTCAAATTGAACAACTTTCCGGACAGACTCTAAGACTGGCGGTGCTTGCGGCTATCTCCACGGCGCTGGTCATAAAGCTTTCAGAGCGAGTTAAATTTGACGGGCTCGTTCTTGTCTTAATTGCCTATCTCGCCTTTGGATTGGTCAGCGGAGTTGTCCTGGAGTATCCACTATACATCGTGTTTCGGCAGGCATTCGCCGCTGCCACAATGTTGGCTTCCTATTGGGTGGGGCTCTATCTTGCCGAAAATATCCGTGCAATTGAACGGCCGCTTCGAATATTGGCTTGGGCGACATTTACGGGGGTTTTAGCATTCCTGATTGTCGCCGCAGCTTATGGAGTTCTTGGTAGACCCAATACCTCCGTCTCCGTGGGCGGGCCCCTCCTTCTTTCGCTCGACATGGCCATTCGTTCGGGGCCGTGGTGGCTCCTTCTGGCATGTATTTCGATCATAATGGTGACCAATAGCCGTAACATCTTGATGGCAACATCAGTGATGCTGGGGGCGGCATTGGCACAGCGGGTTTTTTCCGGACGGAACCTCGTCATTCGCCTCATAACCGGCGTGATCGCCGCCGTCGCGATATTTGCGGTATTGACGATCGTGATTGTTACCGGTGCGCGCTACGGCGCTGATTACGGATTTATGTTTGGCGAGCGCTCCCTCATTGTGGTCGAGGCAGTAGACAAGATAGGGGATCCGTTAGGTTCCACGCTCAACGGCGCCGACGCGGTTCCACCTGCGCCAAAGGAGTCAATCGCCCCTGATCAGGCGCGAGGCGCCATCCAGCCTTCTAAAGATAGGGACTCTTTGGAAGCGTTGCGGATATCCGGCCGCGTGGATTTCTGGGATCAATTTACCAGCGGTCGGATAACGCAGACGATCGGAGTTTTTAGTGCAATAAATCGCAATGTTTTCTCAACCATATTTGGGCAATTATGCACTTGAGTTAGCATAGAACCTATGCCATAGTATGGTCATTGGAGATTGAGACCGATGACCAGCCTTTCCGAAAAGCGTTTCCACGACGAAGATGCAGCCCGCGAGCATATCGAAGCCTCGCGTTGGTCAAACGGGGTTGTTTGCCCGCTGTGCAGCGGCACCAACATCCGCCGCATGGAAGGCAAGACGCAGGCTGGCATGTTCCTTTGCAATGAATGCCGGGGCAAGTTTACCTGCCGCACCGGCACCGTCATGGAACGCTCGCATGTGCCGCTCCATAAGTGGCTGCTGGCTATCCATCTGATGGCGTCCAGCAAGAAGGGCATTTCCGCTCATCAACTGATGCGTAACCTCGATCTCGGGTCCTACCGGACGGCGTGGTTTCTAGCCCATCGCATCCGGGAAGCCATGCGCGACGACAGCCACAAAATAACTGGCGGGCTTGGCGGCAACGGTAAGGTTGTGGAGGTCGATGAGGCGTATATTGGAGGAAAGGCGAAGAACCGCGCCTTCCGCGAACCTGCCCCGAAAAAAGCCGTACTAACCCTTGTGGAGCGTGAGGGCCGAGCCGCGTCCTTCCATGTCGCCAGCGTAACCGCGAAGGAAGTGCGACCGCTGATTGTAACTAATGCCAATCGCGCCAGCGCCATGATGACCGATGAAAGCGTGATCTATCCCAAGATCGGCGCAGAGTTCCGCAGCCACTACACCGTCAACCACTCCGCAAACGAGTATGTGCGCCTCGGATCATTCATCCACACCAACACCGGGGAATGTCCCGGTCTCTGTTGAAACTCTGAAGTGGGCGGCGTTGCCCGCCTTGAGCCGTTAGGCTCGGGGTGCCGATTCCACTGAGGAGAGCAACGCCATGAAGAAAG
>NZ_JAZHLK010000122.1:0-1850 GCF_036549515.1 Aurantimonas sp. E1-2-R+4
CCGCGGTTTGCTTTCGTCCACATCGCTTCCATGCCCTCGTCGAATCAAATCAACAGCATGGAATCACAAACGATTCATATCATTCAACTTCTTTGTGGACCGACACTAAGACGCCCGGATTCTCCACCTTCTGTCACAGCGCCTGTCACGTTTTTGTGGGCGTTTGTTACTTGCAAGATTCCCTCGCACCCTTCGTCACGAGGCGCGGTTCGGTCTTCTGGTTTCGCAAACCGGTTCCGGTCGATCTGGTCCCGCGCCTCGATAGGTCCGATATCCGGCGATCGCTTCGAACTAGCAACCGCCGGACCGCCGAAACTCGTCGTGCCGCTGACGGCCCACCCCGGTCGTTGGACGGAGGTGCTCGTTTGTGTACGGGCGAGGGCGATGTGCCCTCGCCCGTGCGGCTCCTAGGACAGCCTCATGTCAGTCAAACTGCTTTTCAAGCCGGTCGGCGAGCCGCTCGCCGGCGCTGATCTCGGCATGCGCGCGTTCGACCACGCTCCGAGTCTCGGGGGTGAGTTCAGCGTGTTCGAGCGCCTCCCGAAACTTCTTCGCGATGTAATCTTCGCCTTCCTCCACCCGCTCTGCCGCCGATTTGTTGCTGTCTTGGAACGCGTCGGCCAAGCTAGTGAAGGCACGGTGTGCGGCCCCCATGGTGCTGCCGTTTTCATGTCTATTGCCACCGAGACGAACAATCTCGTCGTTCAGCATACGCACAGTCTCACGGCGTTTAGCCGCCTGCTCGTGCAAGGTCTGTTTCAGTCCCGGGTTCTTCGCCTTCTCAGCAGCCGTCTCATACCCCAACGCGCTGTCTACAGCGGTATCGGTGAGTGTCTCGATCGTCGAAATTGCGTTGGTCACTACCATACTCCTTGGATCTTTTTTCAGTTCGATTACGTGAACGATTAAGTAGACGGAACGATCCCGTTTGCGTGATGGGGGAGGCTGGTAGAGAGAGGCAAGGAGGACCGGCTCGCCTGGAACTGCGCGCTGAATAGTCCTGAATAGCCCCGGTTTTCGTGGACGCCCTCGGGTTAGATTTCCTACTGCCGTTCGAAATCGACGGGAGACAGCATCCCGTTTCTGGCGTGCTTTCGCTTCCGGTTCGCGGAGCAGATTCTTGACCTCCCCCGTGGTGGCGCCACGAGTTGAAGGACAAGCCGCGCAGGGGGCGCCCGCAATATCCCGGAGCTTCTGATCAGGAAGCTTGCCGGCGACGTGCGCATCCCGGCCACGAGTACCGTGCATGCGGTCGTGGATCGGCATGGTCTTGCTGCGCGTAGAGGCCGCCCGGACCGCAAGTCCCGAATAGGAAGCGGTCGCCAGTGAAATCAGCGGCCGTCTTCGCGCGGCTCGGTTGCCCAGAAATCCTTGAGAAACTCGAGGGAGCGATGGGCCTCGCCGGCTTGGCAACGCGCGTGGAAATGATCGCTCCCCAGATCCGCAAAGGCCGGATACCCGGCGAGGCTTTCGGCTGTGGCGTTCTGGAAGGCCATCGACCAGTCGGCGAAGTCGCGTTCGGGTTTCTCGCCCTCTTCGATGACGATCTTGGTGTGATGACGCGGATCGGCAAAGATCGTCGTGCGCAGGGTTTCGATCGCGCCACGGTCGCCCTCGAGAAGCTGCATGAAGCTGCCGCGCCGGCCGTCCCTGCCGCTGGCGAACAGCAACATCCCCGAAATGTCGTGAAGCGGATTGTAGCTTCGGCTCTTCGCCAGGATCGCCTCGAGATCCGCTGGGCTAAGTGTCGGTCCACAAAGAAGTTGAATGATATGAATCGTTTGTGATTCCATGCTGTTGATTTGATTCGACGAGGGCATGGAAGCGATGTGGACGAAAGCAAACCGCGG
>NZ_JAZHLK010000123.1:0-1830 GCF_036549515.1 Aurantimonas sp. E1-2-R+4
CCCGCGGTTTGCTTTCGTCCACATCGCTTCCATGCCCTCGTCGAATCAAATCAACAGCATGGAATCACAAACGATTCATATCATTCAACTTCTTTGTGGACCGACACTAAGAGACATAGCTGCAAAGATAAAATGCGATATTCAGACCGCCGTCAAGAATGTAATCTGGCAAGACAAATTGGCTGCAAAATATAATAATGGTATTCGTAATGCCATATGGTTCGAAAACTGGGGTGTTCAATATACTATAGACTTGTACGTAGAAGAATTGTCATCACTCAATCCCACGGCCGTATGGGCACCGCCGAGTCCTTCTAATACGCTATTTACGATCGGAGGAGGGTTGACTGCATCATCCGCCGCCTCAAGAAAAATAACTATGAGCTTCTTCTATATGGTGAATGAACTCGCGCAAATGCCCCCGTGCATTCCGCCTGAATTCAAAATTAGCGATATACAATCTTTACTTATACTCGATGATCTTAAAATAAGCCATCCATTGTTAAGCTATATATTTTCAATTGGAACGGGCGCTGGCAACGCTCCAATTTCCACGACGCACCCTCTTGCGAAGTCCGCGCTTACAGACCGTGTCCGATTTACCGTCGTAACCGGAGGTCAAGTCAATCCGATATGGCGCCTTGAGCGCCTCGATATCGGCACCGGGGGCGGTCTTTTCAGAACGAGCAGAGATCGAACACACGAGCTTTCCATCACATATGGCCCCGCCGACCCGAAGACGGGCAGTCTGGTTGGAGCCGCATCTACACAGTTCCTAGCCAAACAGATAAGCTCCGCGCGCGATCGTTAACGATGTTGATCTTCGTGCCCAGAAAGGTAGACTGCCATGACTGCAAAGGTAGATAGCGCCCCTCCCCCCCGATGGTACTTCCCGTCCGACAAGAGTGGCCATCTTAAAGTATGTGAGTACAATTCACGCACAGGGAATTACGATCTCAATTGCCGGGACGTGCCGATCGCAGAAGTCGAGTCGGGCTTGAAGGCCGCCGTGACCAGGCAATTTAATATTGTTTCGAATTTCGCATAGCCATTGCGGTCGATCGCAGGCCAGCTCTTAAAGGGTCTCCCTTCCTAAAACTTCCGTGTTGGGGTCGGCGGGCCCGAAACCTACCATTCCACGGGAATGATACGGGCTGTCCCTATAGATGTCCGTCTTGTTGGGCTGAGCACTAATGGTAGACGCACTTCGCCGTATGCAACGGTCCGCGTTCCGCTCTACGGAACGTCTGCTTCTGCGTATAGCGGAAATGTTCACGTAGAGTCTGCCGTGGGTCGTGAGGCCAAATGTCAATCGGAGCGGCAGCTCTGCTCAACGTGCGCTTCTGGCCACTTCCCGACGCCGGCCATGGCGCTTCCAACCGCCGCTCACCAGCCCAAGCAGCACCCTATCACAGGTCGCAACCGTCCGCTCCCGCCCCTATTGCCAAGAGCAGCACGGCGACGAAGGCGAGGACGGTTGCGACCTGCAGCAAGATACGCGCGCGCCTGGGGTTCTGCGAGGTGCTCGCTGGAGCCGAACCGTGGATTTCCGGCCCATAGCCAAAAATATTTCTCCCCACCCTTTTCCCCTCCCGCATACTGCCATCACCGCCGGCCCACGGAACGGGCGCGAATGATCACCGGGATCGTTCGTTGGGCCAAGGGGAGAAATCCCTGGCGGGCGGTGCCGGTTTCGGCCGCTTCCGGAGCGGCGGGGACCGGGCCTTGTGACGGCCGCGCCTGCCTTCCGTTCTGCGGGGAAGGCGGCATGCCGCCGGCCTGGAGGTCGTGCTCCTCCCGGCGGCATCCCACAGCCCGTCCGGTCCTGGC
>NZ_JAZHLK010000124.1:0-1781 GCF_036549515.1 Aurantimonas sp. E1-2-R+4
AGCGTAGCCGTGCTCGTCGCGCAGACGCTCGAATATCCGCTTGGCCGTGTGGCGCTGCTTCACCGGCGCCGCCCCGTCCGCCTCCAGGATCGCGTCGATCACCGGCAGCAGCGCGCCCAGCTTCGGCTTCGCCACCGGCTTCGTGCGCCTGTAACCCGGCGGCAGCGAGAACCGGCACATCTTCGAAACCGTCGCGCGGCTCAGCCCGAATACCCGGGACGCATCGCGCTGGCTGTTGCCCTCGACAAACACAAAATGGCGAACGGCGGCGTAAACTTCCACGACAAACATTCCCGGCCGTTCCCCCAAAAGGAAAACAGCCTATCCACTGGCCGGGTTTTACTCCGGCGCGGCCGACCCTCTCGCCGCCGCTTCGTGGCCTAATNGGCCGTTCCCCCAAAAGGAAAACAGCCTATCCACTGGCCGGGTTTTACTCCGGCGCGGCCGACCCTCTCGCCGCCGCTTCGTGGCCTAATTTGTCACCGCCCTACACAATTCGGCGGACACCTGACAGAGGTGGGCCAAATGGTGCAAGGTGAAGACGACTGGCAGATCCGGATTGATCCGCTTGATGTTCTTGCCGATGGCTACGGCTGCTTCGATCGTCGCGTCTGCGCGCCCTGCGGCCTTGGCGCAAACGCGAAACTGCTGAGAATCCCAAGGATGCTTCATCTACTTTAGCCTGGCCCCGGGGGGCACACATCGGCGACTGGCGAGCCCTCGAGCGAACCGCAGGCTGGCGTCGATGTGCGTCTCGGTAATCAGGAGCTCTATCAACAGCGTCGGGAAACCCCGCCGCCAATGACGACTGCACGTCAGTCGTCTGGGCCGATCCAAGATCGGCATTTGCTAGACTTGCCCCCGAGGGATTCTCACCCCGTAGGGATAGTAGGGTTCCTCGTCGGTGGCAATCGTCGGCCGGCAGGTCTCCTCACGACGACCAGCGGCGAGGAACTGCTGACCGGCCTCCGTCAAGCGACCGCTATTGGTCATGAGACCTTGCGTGATTGCACTCAGCACTGTCGCCAGGGTCTGATTGTGGGGGAGTCCGGTCATCTCTGCGATCGGGATGGCCTTACGTTGTCGTCGTACCGACCAAGGGGTGCTTAGGATCAGAACGAGCTTGCCCTCGGCGATGGAAAGACCCGGCGCTATGTTGACCCCAAGGGTTTCCGCGGAAGCTTGAACTTGCTCGAACTCGTCGAGCACGTGGAACAGCGGTCTGAGGTCGGCTGGAAGGGGACCCTCGTAAAGCGCCTTCCACTCCTCGCCCCGCGTGGTAACGGACTTATGCAGGATCGCCGGAGTATTGTTCGGCATCCGCGACGCCAATGCGACCAGTGCCGCCCCATTCTCGTACCCCGCACGTGCGACACCGCCGCGCCCGAAGTCGGGCCCGCAACTGTTGATGATCCGCATCCATTCGCTGGCCATCTGTCGATTGCGCCAGTTCCCGATTGTGGGCACGACGTGCTTGACAAGCACCTTGGGCCGCAATCGATGCGCTTCCACCTCTGCGATGCCCTTCGGTATTCCGGCGGCCGCAACGACATAGAATTTCACGAAGCGGGCGGACACCCAAGACTTCACGCTGGGGACCTTCCAGAACTTGTCGAGCATCTTCGTTAACCGGCGGCCGCTTCCGATCATGTCAGTCACGATCACGATCGCGGGAATGTCCCGGTCTCTGTTGAAACTCTGAAGTGGGCGGCGTTGCCCGCCTTGAGCCGTTAGGCTCGGGGTGCCGATTCCACTGAGGAGAGCAACGCCATGAAGAAAGA
>NZ_JAZHLK010000125.1:0-1741 GCF_036549515.1 Aurantimonas sp. E1-2-R+4
AGCTCGACTTTGGCCATTTTGAGCGGGTTTTCGCTCAAGCGTGGATCCAGAAATCCGGCTCGGCGGCGATATAGTCGAGAGCCTTGTCGAGCGGCATCGTGGCGATGCCGAATGGTCCGGACGCGCCCCAACGCTCGCCGTTCCACCACAGCACCTGGACTTTGTCCTCTTCACCGGTTGGATTGAGCCGCGCGACCGGCTGGCCGGTGCGAGCGCTTCGCAGCGAATAGCCGCTTCCGGCGCACGTGACCGCGATACCGCCGCGCGGCCATTGAAACGCCTCGATGCGAGCCCGCATGACATCGGCCGCAGGCATCGTGAATCCTTTCGCCCGCAGCCGGATTCCCCATGGGACTTACCATCGGGAGCCGATACCATGCCAACCTCCGCTCATCCAGCTATCCTGGCGCAGTGGATGGCGCCGTTTTCCGTCTTTTTCACCCGGCCTACCTTCCAGCACGTGCTCACGCTCGTCGCCGGCGCCATTCTCTCGCCCGGTCGGCGTACTGTCGCCGCGGCGCTCAGCATCATGGGCATGCGGGAAACGCCGAGCTTCACCAACTTCCATCGCGTCCTCAACCGCAATCGCTGGCCACCCCGCGCCCTGGCGCAGCGCTTGCTCACTCTGCTGGTTGCCGCGTTCGTGCCTGACGGGCCCGTCGTGATCGGGATCGACGAGACCATCGAGCGCCGCTGGGGGCCTCGGATCAAGGCCCGCGGCATCTATCGTGATCCGGTCCGCTCCAGCCATGGCCATTTCGTCAAGGCCAGCGGCCTGCGCTGGATCAGCGTCATGTTGCTTGCCCCAATCCCCTTCGCCGGAAGGGTCTGGGCCCTGCCGTTCCTGACCGCGCTGGCGCCGTCCGAGCGCTATGCCCGCGAGCGCGGCCGCCGGCACAAGCCATTGACGGATTGGGCGCGCCAACTTCTCATCCTCGTCGCCCGCTGGCTGCCGGAGCGAAGGGTCATCGCCGTCGCCGACACAAGCTATGCCGCCATCGATCTGCTCCAGGCCGT
This sequence comes from Aurantimonas sp. E1-2-R+4, assembly GCF_036549515.1. Taxonomy (NCBI): domain Bacteria; kingdom Pseudomonadati; phylum Pseudomonadota; class Alphaproteobacteria; order Hyphomicrobiales; family Aurantimonadaceae; genus Aurantimonas; species Aurantimonas sp. E1-2-R+4. Next base: position 1,018 of record NZ_JAZHLK010000125.1, read on the forward strand.
GCGCCACCACGTGACCATGATCACCCGATTGCGGTTCGATGCGCGGCTCTTCGATCCGCCGCCGCCACGCCAACCGGGTCAGATGGGTCGACCGCGAGTGGCCGGCGCCCGCCAGCCGAATTTGGCCGAGCGCCTGAAAAGCCCCGCCACCGCATGGCGACGGGTCATGATCACCGGATGGTATGGCGGCGGTGACCGCCTCGTCGACATCGCCTCCGGCACGGCGCTTTGGTATCACCCCGGAAAGTCGGTGCCGATCCGCTGGGTTCTGGTGCGCGATGCCGCGGGAGAGTTCGAGCCGCAAGCCTTCCTGTGCACCGATCTCGATGTCGATCCGCACGCCGTGCTGGGCTGGTTCGTGCGGCGCTGGTCACTCGAGGTGACCTTTGCCGAGGTGCGCCGTCACCTCGGTGTGGAAAGCCAGCGCCAGTGGTCGGACAAGGCCATTGCCCGAACCACGCCGACTCTGCTCGGATTGTTCTCACTCGTCACGCTGTGGGCCGGTGAAGCGCTCGGCAACGATCCCATGCCACGGCAGGCCGCCTGGTATCGCAAGCGGCAGATCACGTTCAGCGACGCGCTCGCCACCGTGCGTCGCCAGTTGTGGGTCTCAGAGACTTTTGAAACGTCCCGGGATCACCGGGACCCCCTCGAAATTCCTCGCAGCTTCTTTGAACGCATCACTGCCGCCGCGTGCTACCCGGCGTGAATGGCCAAAGTCGAG
>NZ_JAZHLK010000126.1:0-1732 GCF_036549515.1 Aurantimonas sp. E1-2-R+4
ATCTTTCTTCATGGCGTTGCTCTCCTCAGTGGAATCGGCACCCCGAGCCTAACGGCTCAAGGCGGGCAACGCCGCCCACTTCAGAGTTTCAACAGAGACCGGGACATTCCCCTTGGACCACGCGCGCGCGGCGATTTATGCGAATTGATTTGCCGCCGTGGAGACTACGTGGTCAGGTCAATTGCAGAAAAGTTGGTAGGTAATCCGATGTTACGAGGTCTCTGATAAAATGTCGGAACAAGCTTACTATAGTATTATCCAATACGCTGACGAACCCGAGCGGTTCGAGTTCGTGAACGTTGGCGTTTTGCTGTTAAAGTTTAAAACTCCACGCATACTAATTCGCGTTGTCGACAATGCAAAGCGGGTCAACAGAATGCTTGGGAGGATGGCCCGCCCTTCATTCCAAGATGCGTTGATATCACTTGAAAATCGCATAGCCCTAGAATTTTCTCATGGGTGGGAACGAGACCAGGTTGAATATTTTAAAATGAAGCAAAGCGGGCGCTTGAGACTTTCCCAGTTAAGATCCGTTCTTGTGGAGGATGACTCCGAAGCTCTTGTCGATGAACTGTTCCAGAAGCTAGTGGGCGATCTTGAAGTTGGCCCCCAACGTGCGCCGCAAGCGCGGCATCAGCTAAAGAGAGAACTCAAGGCGCTCAACGTTGCGCACCTTCTGGATAGCCAGCCAAAACCGTTCGAACTACCGCAGGGAGTGACCATAAACGCGCCATTTGCCTATCAGAATGGAGCCTACAACTATCTCTATCCTGTATCTCTAAAAGGGGACCCTGATGAAGCCATCAAAAACGCCGGGGCAAGCGCTTTGGAGGGGGAATGGCTTGCGGACGTAACTGGTGGCGTTAACGCAAAACGTCTTGTGGTCGTTGGGGACGTTGAAGGTCAAAAGCCTACGTTCATTGACGCAATCGAGAAGGTTATGAATCGAAGCGATATATCGTTTTACAGGTTAGGAGATTTGGGACCGCTAGCGACTGAAATTCGTAAACATTACGAGTATCATCGTCGCAATTAGTCGCCGTATTTTTTCGGCAGAACTAACCTCAACGCACGATCAAAAGCAGCCCCAGTTTCGTCAGTGCCAAGCTCCCGAGCGGCCTCCTTGAACCGCTCGGATTGCTCTTTCTGACTAAGCTTCTTAGCCTTTTTGCCGCTTGGCTTTAGGCTTGTATCGGGATGGTCGCCAGACGCCATGTGGTGCCTCACCTTCCTTGAGCCGTTTCGTAGGTGAGCCGCTTGCCGACCACCCCATCAAGGATGCTATCGGCGCGCGCCACATCGTTCACGCCTAATGCTACTCGGCGATTGTGCCGGAAATCAAACTCGGCGAGATAGCGATGCAAATGCTTTTCCGCGCAATGCTGATAAGTGCCCCGCATCCCGCGCTTGAATATCGAAAAGTAGCTCTCGACGGTGTTGGTGTGGACGCCACCCCGGACGTATTCGCCAGCGGAGTGCTTGACGGTCATATGTGCCAAAAAGGTCTCTCCGATCGCCGGATAGAGGCGGCTTTCGTCGGTAAAGAGCATGCTCTCATGGACGATATTGTCGGAAACCAGAGTGGCGACGTTCTGTTTGGTCGCCGATGCGACATGGAATGAACGAACCGAGCCGTGCCGTTCAATCAAACTCAGGACGGCTCGCTTGTTCGAGGGACCGGTGCCGCGCTTAAGGAACGGCTCGCCACTGGTTTTGGTGGTCCGTCTTTCGG
>NZ_JAZHLK010000127.1:0-1662 GCF_036549515.1 Aurantimonas sp. E1-2-R+4
TCCCGCGGTTTGCTTTCGTCCACATCGCTTCCATGCCCTCGTCGAATCAAATCAACAGCATGGAATCACAAACGATTCATATCATTCAACTTCTTTGTGGACCGACACTAAGGTCAAGAGCAGGAGAAGATACGCTGCCAGCCCTGCGACACCGACGAGCAGGAAGCCTACGGGACGATACCATTGGCGCCCGAAGGCTACGGTGCCGCCTGCGATAACAGACGCTATCAGAAGAAGTACCCCCGGAATCGCCTGACCTGATATCGTCATGGGCCACTGGGTAAGCGAATGAAAAAAATACTCGACCGTTTGGATGGTTCTCGTCCCGAACGTTGGGGCTTGAACTCCTTGTGAAACCGTAGCCCAGCTGAGGGTGAGCGGCTGGCCAACTGTCGTTTCAAGCATGGCCGATCGGAGGCGGTCGACTGCCACTGCCGCGAGCGCTGGCGCGAGCGATACAGCTGGAACTATGAGACTTCGGTTCGAGCGAGCTATCAAAAGTGCTATCTGATCGATGAAGATGACCACACCGACAAAGAATGCCAGGATGAGCCCGATCTCCTTGATGAGCGGCAGAGATGCCGTCACGGGTATCGCCAGCAAGATTCCTGTCAGTGAGCCTCTTTCCTTGAAGTAGATGATCAACGCGGCGCCCGCATATAGAGCCAAGGGCATATCGGTCGTGATCTCGACGAGGCTCCCCATCCAGACGAAAAAGGATAGGGTGCTCGCTGCAAAGATGCCGATCGCAAAGATCTCTACGGGGCGCCGTAGACGAATGTAGGATAAAAGCGGAAGCAACGCCGCTAATTTGAATGCGGAATTAACCAGTATCCAGTTCGGCTCGGTGTTTCCTCCAAGGACAGCCTGCAGGATCCCCGTGCCGAACGGGTAACCGTCGAACAGAATTTCGCCTCTCTCAGGATAGCGTCCAGTGACGGCCAGAAAGCGTGTGACCTGCCCCCAGTGCGAGAACTCGTCCCAGGACAGCAGAATGAGGTCTTGGCCTGCAATCGCCAGAAACAGGACAACGCCAAAGAAAATCAGCGTTCCCGGCGTTAGAAGAACCCCCAGATGCCGCCGGGGTAACAGAATCAATACGACGACGGAGGCTGCGGCAGCGACCCAAAGCACATAGGTCAGCCATTGCAGGCTGATAACGTAGCCGAAGATCCAGAGCGTCAGCATGATGCCCGAGATCGCAACTGGCAGCATGATTTCGAACGGCCGCCGAAGATACACCGAAAAAACCGCTGCTAAGGTCGCAACGGCTAGCAGAGACACGACTGTGGTCAAAAAACTCGACTCCAAACGATGACGCTACCGCCCATAGCTGGGGCGAGAGGTCCCATAGCACGCCTGTTGGCCGCTGGAGCAATCCCCTTTCCGGCCTGGAAGCCTTCTGATTGGGGTCGTTAGGGATGATTTTGATCAGGTGGCGCGGGTTTGGGTGGCGCCGGGTTTAGCGACGCCGTAGCAGCTCGATAATCTCGACAGCGCTAACAAGTGGGAAATGTTGAGCGTACTGCCGATAACTTCGCCTGGGATACCGGCTCTTGCGCATGTTGTGTGGTTTTCACGGCGCCAGGATCAGTCGGCGGCGGAGCAGTTCGAGATTTCCGCGACCATACATTGAGCGCTTGAGCAGCTTCAGCTTATTCA
>NZ_JAZHLK010000128.1:0-1573 GCF_036549515.1 Aurantimonas sp. E1-2-R+4
GACTGGATTTATGTGGAGAAGGAGTTGCGCCGACGCGGCGTGACGCGCGTGCTCTTGTGGGAAGAGTATCGCGCCGCCAATCCCGACGGCTTTGGCTATACGTGGTTTTGCACGACCTTTGAGGCCTGGAAAGGACGCGCGCGCCCGACAATGCGTCAGACGCACATGGGCGGCGAGAAGGTGTTCGTCGATTTCGCCGGCGACACCATCGACATCTTCGATCCCGTCACCGGCGAAGCGCACGCCATGAAGCTGTTCGTCGCGGCGATGGGGGCTTCGAACTACACCTATGCCGAGGCTTGCCCGAGCGAGAGCCTGCCCGACTGGATCGGCGTGCACACGAACCTGTTCAGCTTTCTGGGCGGCGTGCCGAAGTTCGTGGTCTGCGACAATCTCAAGGCCGCCGTCACCAATCCCGATCGCTACGATCCCGGCCTCAACCGAACCTACGCCGAGATGGCGAGCCATTACGGCACAGCGATCCTCGCGGCGCGGCCGAGACGCCCGAAGGACAAGGCGAAGGTCGAGGTCGCCGTCCAGATCGCGCAGCGCTGGATACTGGCGCGCCTGCGCAATCACCGGTTCTTTACCCTGGCGGAGCTGAACGCCGCCATCCGCGTGCTCGTCGTCGAACTCAACGCCCGCCAGATGCGCGGCTTCGGCTCCAGCCGTGTCGGACTCTTCGCCGAGATCGACAAGCTCAAGCTGGGAGAACTGCCGGACCAGCCCTACGTCTTTGCGCGCTGGAAGCGTTGCCGCGTCGCGCCCGACTATCATGTCGAGATCGACGGGCACTGGTATTCCACCCCTTACCGCCTGATCCGTGAACTCGTCGATGCGCGCATCGCCGACAAGACGGTCGAGATCTTCCATAAGGGTCAGAGGATCGCGAGCCACGCTCGTGCGCCCAACCGGCGCGGCCACACGACGATTGCCGATCACATGCCGAGCGCGCACCGTCGCTATGGCAAGTGGACGCCGGGAGGAATGATCGCGGCCGGCGAGAAGATCGGTCCCTCCACCGCCGCCTTCTTTCAAGCCGTCATCGCTGCCCGGCCTCATCCCGAGCAAGGCTTTCGCACCTGCCTCGGCATTCTGTCGCTGGCCAGGAGCTACGACAAAGCGCGCGTCGATGCAGCCTGCCAACGCGCCATCCTCATCAAGGCACGCTCCGTCGCCTCGATCCGTTCGATTCTCAAGAACGGCCTTGATCGCGCTTTCCTCGACGAGACGCCCGATCACCAACCCCTGCGCCACGGCAACATCCGCGGTCAGGGCTATTTCCACTGAACCAGGGAGATCTCAATGCTCACGCATCNCACGCTCCGTCGCCTCGATCCGTTCGATTCTCAAGAACGGCCTTGATCGCGCTTTCCTCGACGAGACGCCCGATCACCAACCCCTGCGCCACGGCAACATCCGCGGTCAGGGCTATTTCCACTGAACCAGGGAGATCTCAATGCTCACGCATCCCACCAATGAACGGCTGATCGCACTCGGCTTGACCGGAATGGCCAAAGCCTTCGAGGAACAGCGACGATCGCCGGATCTCGATGCCCTGTCGTTCGAGGAG
>NZ_JAZHLK010000129.1:0-1526 GCF_036549515.1 Aurantimonas sp. E1-2-R+4
TAAGCGGGGTTTTTCGCATCCAAGAATGACCCCTGCTTTGGTTTGTCACAGTCTCTTCCGGATGGGCTTTTGCTCCGTTTGGAAGGGTAAGCCGGGGAATGATTGGTGTGGATTTGATAGGTCAGATACGGCGTGCGTTTCATGATCAGCGCCAGGGGATCAAGACGATCGCCCGCGATCTGGGAGTGTCGCGAGGCACGGTGCGCAAAGTCGTGCGCGGAGACGATACGGAGTTTCGATACGAGCGTGCGGTTCAGCCGGCTCCCAGGCTCGGAGCGTTTGTCGAGGATCTGACAGCGATCCTTGAAGCGGAAGCGGCGCTTCCACGTCGGGAACGGCGCTCCACGCAGCGCCTGTTCGAGGAATTGCGCGGCCGCGGCTACGAGGGAGCGCATGACAGCGTTCATCGGTTTGCCAGAACATGGCGGCAGGAGCGATCTCGCCTTCCGGCAAAAGCCTACGTGCCGATGAGCTTTGCGCCGGGCGAGGCCTACCAGTTCGACTGGAGCCACGAGACGATCACGCTTCAGGGGCTGCCGCTGATGGTGAAGGCTGCGCATATGCGACTTTCGCACAGCCGGATGCCGTTCGTTCGCGCCTATTTCCGCGAGACGCAGGAACTTGTCTTCGACGCCCACGACAAGGCTTTTGCCTTCTACGGCGGAATCTGCCGGCGTGGAATCTACGACAACATGAAGACGGCGGTGGAGACGATCTTCGTCGGCAAGGCCCGTCAATACAATCGTCGCTTCCTTCAGATGTGTTCACACCATCTGATCGAGCCGGTGGCATGCACGCCGGCGGCGGGCTGGGAGAAGGGCCAGGTGGAGAACCAGGTCGGCAATCTGCGCGACCAGGTGTTCCGGCCCAAGCCGAAGGTGGCGAGCCTTGAGGAACTGAATGCCTGGCTGGAAGACCAGTGCATCGCCTACGCTAAGAGGACGCGTCATCCCGAGTTCAAGGATCGGACGATCTGGGAGGTCTTCCAGGAGGAAAGGCCTGCCTTGATGGAACTGCGATCGCCGTTCGACGGGTTCGTCGAGAAGGCAGTGCGGGCCAGCACGACCTGCCTCGTCATGGCCGACCACAATCGCTACAGCGTCGATGCGCGGGCCGCCGGACAGACGGTTCTGGTGCGCACATACGCCGAGCGGGTCGTCGTTTTATTCGAAGATCAGATCGTCGCCGATCATCCGCGCCAGTTCCGGCGCGATCAGGTCATCTACGATCCCTGGCACTATCTGCCGATTCTTCTGAAGAAGCCGGGCGCGCTGCGCAACGGCGCGCCGTTCAAGGACTGGGACCTGCCGCCGGCCCTTGCGCAGGTTCGCACTGAGCTGAAGCGGCACGAGGATAGCGACCGTCAGTTCGTGAAGGTCCTCGGCGCCGTCCTCGACCATGGGCTGGAAGCCGTCGAGACCGCCTGCACCGAGGCTGTCGAAGCCGGAATCTGCCATGGCGACGTGATCCTGACGATCCTTGCGCGCCATCTCCAGCCGCCGCCGGTCTCCAGCATCGCGATCCCC
>NZ_JAZHLK010000013.1:0-91016 GCF_036549515.1 Aurantimonas sp. E1-2-R+4
GCCCACTGCTGCGCAGCTTGGAACAAGCTCGTCGATCAGCCCTGGAAAATCACGTCCATCGGAATGCGAGATTGGGCGCATGGGTCTTGATCAGCGCCCGTTGGTATTAGGCCGGTTGAGATCATGCTTTAGGCGGTCGCCGACTTTCCCGCCTTGAATATAAAGAGCGTTGGATTGAAGGATGTGTTCGACGAGGTTTCCTTGTGTGGCGACATCGAACTCAATAACAGCCGAGCGCTCGGTCGGACGCTGAAACGTCAAAATGAGTGCGATGCGACCGTAACGTTTGGCTAGCGAACCCCATTGTATGATGACGTCACCTGGGGGTAGATGCGCCTGCGCCGTGATGACTTCTGCGAGGTCAGGCCGTTTTGTAGTGTCGATGATTATGAGGGGGATGAGACGGCCGTGACCGATCTCAACCCTTGCAATTGCGGCATCGCCTACGATCGGCGCGACCTGCGCTTCCTCAGCGGTCTGCATAGGGATGCGTCGGTGTCGGCGCAGTCTAAGTCTCATCCCGGTACTCCTGAACGAGGATGGGTACCACACTGGCGGTTTCGCCATGGGTATCGGTGAGTGTCAGGCGATAGGCTTCGATTTCGCGATTAACCAGGACGGCGGGCGCGTAGAAGCGGAGCCATCCTGAAAGGGCATTGTGGGCTGAGATCGCGGTCGGAACTGCGAGCGCTTCCTCCTGATCCCTCACAAAGGATTTGGCCAACGGCTCATTTGCCCTGAGCTTCATCGTCATCTGCATGCGATCGGCGGTGAGGTATCTGATCGAGAGATCTGCCGCTACGATGGCGTTATTGCTGTCGGTCGGATTTTTGACCGTGATTTGGAAGGCATAGAGGCGCCCAATATTGTCATTACTATCTTGGTAGTAGCCGTGGACTAGGGTCGGGATGATGCGGGGAAAGCGACGCCTTTCCTGTGCTAAGGTTAGCCGGCGATTCTGCCAGGTAACGTATAAACTGACGAGAGAGATACAGAGCCCTGCAACGGCAAGCAGCCTTGTGAGATCAAAGGACGCAATGAGAAATTGAAACATTGAGCGCTGATCCCCTGAAGCGTTCATGATCCTCTGCTTACCGCGAAAAGTTCGGGTGTGAGAAGACGTGAGAGGGTCGTCCGACCCTACCACCCCTATTCCCGTGGCGGGCCGCGAAGCCTCGGCGAAGCTCTCCCAGAGAATCCGGGCCGATCCTGTTTGCGTTTCCTTGCTCCATCCGCGCCGTTCCCCGTCTCGTGACGGGTTCAGGCTATGCGAGCGCGGCGGGGCGGGGATAAAATCATGCTGAAAAAAGACGGTGACGACCGTTCAACGCAAGGCGTCCGCTCAGCCGAGATACTTGATGCCGATGAGGATGAAGGCGGCGAGGAAGACGGTTTCGGCGACGACCAGAAGCACGGCCTCGCGGCCGACGGAAAGGATGCTCTTCAGCGCGGTCTTCATGCCGACGGCGGCGATGCCGAACAGGAGCGCCCAGCCGGAGACGTCGGCGGTGATGTCGGCGGCCTGCTTCGGGATCAGGCCGAAGGAGTTGAGCGCGGCGAGCGCCAGAAAGCCGAGCACGAAGCCCGGAATCAGCGGCGGCCGCTTGCCGGCCTCGGCCTCGCTCTTGTGGGTGGCGCGGAACACCAGCGTGAACACCAGCACCACCGGCGCCAGCATGGTGACGCGGATCAGCTTGACCAAAGTGGCGGTCTCGCCGGCCGCGTCGGAAACCGAAAAGCCGGCGCCGACGACCTGGGCGACGTCGTGGATGGTGCCGCCGAGAAACACCCCGATGGCCTGGTCCTTCAGCCCGAAGATCGGGATCAGCAGCGGATAGACGATCATCGCCACGGTGCTGAGCACGGTGACGCTGAGCACGGTGAAGATCAGGTTGCGCTCGGAGTACTGGTTCTTCGGCAGGACGGCGGCGATCGCCATGGCCGCCGAGGCGCCGCAGATCGCCACCGAGCCGCCGGTCAGGAGCGCCAACCGCCAGCCGCGGCCGAGCAGCTTCGCCGCGGCGAAGCCGAACAGGATGGTGGCGACGACGCCGGCGACCAGCAGCGCGATCAGGCCGGGGCCGAGGCCGATCAACAGGGCGACGGAGATGCGCACGCCGAGGAGCGCGACGCCGATACGCAGGATCGTCTTGGCGGTGAAGTTGATGCCCGCCGCGCATTTGCCTTCCTCGGTGAGGAAGTTCAGGGCGATGCCGAGCAGCAGCGCCATCAGCATGGCCGGCGCGCCGTAATGTTCGGACAGGAACTTCGCCGCGACGGCGACCGTCGCCGCAACCAGCACACCCGGCGCATAGTCCCGCAGTCGGGTCGCAAAGGTCGGCGCGGGTTTTTCGGCGGCCTCCGGCGCGGTGTCCTCGCTTGCGGTCATGGCTGCCTCTCCCCCCCTGCAACGCGACTCGGCTCCGCCCCCCGACAAAGCCGATCGGACGTTACACAAACCGGCGGCGATAGGAACCCGTACGTCGCGGGTGTCTATTTCGGCGACGGGCCGCGGAGCGTCCGGATGACGGCGCGGGCGGCGTCGCGGACCGGCGCTTCAGTGTCTTTCAGGATCGCCAGACGGTCGAAGCGCTTGGGGTCGCTGTCGACCGCCTCGCGCAGCGCTTGACCGAAGGCCATGCGCAGTTCGGTGCCGATATTGAACTTGCAGATCTTCGACTCGCGCGCCAGCCGGCTGCGTATGGCGACCGGAACGCCCGAGCCGCCGTGGATGACCAGCGGCAGGTCGGTGACGGCCTCGATGGCGTGCAGCGCGTCGAGGTCGATCTCGGCGGCCTTTTCCTGTTGCAGATGCACGTTGCCGATGGAAACCGCCATGGCGTCGACGCCGCTCTCGGCGGCGAAGCGGGCGGCCTCTTCGGGCGTGGTTCCAGCCGACGCCTCGCCTTGGGAATAGCCGACGAAGCCGATCTCTCCCTCGATCGAGACCCCGGCGGCATGGGCGATCGCGGCGATGCGGGCGGTCTCGGCGATGTTCTGGTCGAGCGGCTTGCGCGAGCCGTCGAACATCACCGAGCTGAAGCCGCAGTCGATCGCCTCGCGGCACTCGTCTTCCGTATAGCCGTGGTCGAGATGCGCCACGACCGGAACGCTGGCGCCTTCGGCCAGCGTTCGGAACATCGCGCCGAGGACGCGAAGCGGGGTGTGCGCCCGGCAGCCGGGACCGGCCTGGAGGATGACGGGGGCGTTTTCCGCTTCGGCCGCCGCGACATAGGCGCGGGCGTCCTCCCACCCGAGGACGACGAGGCCGCCGACCGCGTAGCCGCCCTTAAGCGCCGGTTGCAGAACTTGGGAAAGCGTTGCCAGCGTCATTTGAACTTCGCGATCATGTCCTTGATGCCGGGGATGGTTTCGAGCTGGTCGGCATGGCTCGGTTGGAAATACTGCACCAGGCTGCGCTGGCTGAGGCCGCCGAGGATGGTGAAATAATACATCTCGTAGCCCGGCAGCACCGCACAGGGATGGTAGCCCTTGTCGAGGCAGATCGTCGAGCTGTCGACGATATGGTAGGCGTCGCCCGGCTTGCCGTCCTCGCGCTGGAGCATCTGCACGCCGGAGCCGTGATTGGGGCGGAAGCGGAAATTGTAGGTCTCGTCGTGCCGCGTCTCGTCGGGCAGACGATCGGTGTCGTGCTTGTGGCTGGGAAAGCCCGACCAGCCGCCCTTGCCGACGGTGTAGAGTTCGGAGACCAGCAACCGGCCGACCTTGTCGTGCTGCTTCTGGCCGAGGATGTGCTTGATCTTGCGATGGGTCTTGGTGTCGTCGGAACCGTATTGCACCTTGTCCAATTCGTTGGCGCGCACGGCGAAGGGCGACAGGACCTTGTCGTATTTAGCCCCGGCGACGAACACTTCCGCCGCGTCCGATACGCAAACCATCTGGGCGGTCGCGCCGGTCGGCACGTAGACGCCTTCCGGCTCGCCGTCCCAGACGTCGTCGCCGCGTGTCCCGAGCGCGGCGAAGGCCTCGCCCTCGACCGTCACGTCGACGGTGCCGGTGGCGGGCACGATGCAGGTCTCATAGCCCGGCACGCGATATTCGAAGGCCTGGCCCTTGGTCAGCTTGACGATGTTGAAATAGTTCAGCGGAACCAGCGCGTCGTCGATATCGACGATCGGCTTGTTGCGGTTGTCATAGGGCGCGATATGCATCGGCTTTCCTTTCAGGAATCGGTCGGGCCGGGGTGGCCGGCGAGGAAAGCCTCCAACTCGGCCGTCGTGGGCATGGCGGGCGCGCAGCCGACCCGCGACACGACGATCGCGGCGGAGGCGGAGCCGCGCAGGACGCAGTCGCGCAACTCATGGCCCTGGGCGAGCGAGGCGACGAAGCCGCCCATGAAGGCGTCGCCCGCGCCGGTCGGCTTCAGCGCCGTGACGGGGTAGATCCCGGTGCGGAATTCCTCGTTCGGCGTGATCGTGATCGCGCCGTGCTCGCCCATCTTGTAGACGACGATACTGGCGGTGCTGCGTGCCAGTTCGCGCGCCTTGGCGAGGCCCTTATCCTTGCCGCCGGCCATGAAGCCGAACTCGTCGTCATTGCCGATGACGATGTCGCAGAGCCGGCCAGCGCGCGAATAGACCTCCGAAGCGACGTCGGGCGAGGGCCAGGAATAGGGGCGGTAGTCGATGTCGAAGATCAGCGGCAGCCCGGCCTTTCTGGCCAGGTCGAAGGCGTGGAACGCCGCGCCGCGCGACGGCTCGGCGGCGAAGACCGTGCCCGTCGTGATCAACGCGCCATAGGCTTCGTAGTCCACAGCCGCGACGTCCTCCGTCGTCATCTGGAAATCCGCGGCGCCGTTGCGGTAGATCACCGACTGATGGTCTTCGACCCGGCTTTCGACGACGGCCAGCGAGTTGCGCGCCTCGCCGCCGACCGAGCGGACGTGGCGGGAATCGACGCCGTATTTCGCCAGCTCGTTGAGGCAGAACCGCCCGATCGCATCATCCGAAACCGAGGTCACCAGCGCCGCACGACCGCCGTGACGGGTGATCGCGACACCGATATTGGCGGAGGAGCCGCCGAGGCAGGCGACGAATCGCGTAGCTTCTTCGGTCTTCGTGCCAGGCGGGTCGGGGTAAAAGTCCATGCCGGCCCGGCCGACGATGACGAAGTCGTTGCGCGTGACGCGCGCGATCCGATCCATCATACGCCTCTGCGCTGTCGCGCTCGGCCGGCCTCCTGCTCGACATGGGCGGCGCGGATACGCGGGGTGTCGGTGACATGGGGCGTGCCGACCTCCCACCAGGCATGGCCCTCGGCGGTCCAGCCGTCATGGGGATCGACCCGCATGACGATGACGGATGTCCGCTCGGCTGCCTTGGCGCGCTCGAAGGCTTCCGCCAGTTCGGCCGGATTGGCGACCGTTTCGGCCTCGGCGCCCATGGCGCGGGCGTGCGCCTCGAAATCCACCGCGAAGGGCTCGACCGCGATGTTGCAGTCGGCGATGAGGTTGTTGAACGAGGTGTTGCCGGTGTTGTTCTGCAGCTTGTTGATCACCGCGAAGCCGCCATTGTCGAGCACCAGGATGATCAGCTTCTTGCCCGTCAGCACCGAGGAATAGATGTCGGAGTTCATCAGGAGGTACGATCCGTCGCCGACGAAGGCGATGGTGTCGGCCTCCGGCTCGGTCTCCGACTGGGCGATGCGCGCGCCCCAGCCGCCGGCGATCTCGTAGCCCATGCAGGAGAAGCCGAATTCGACATCGACGGTGCCGATGTCGAGAGTGCGCCAGTTGGCCGTTATCTCCGCCGGCAGGCCGCCGGCCGCGGTGACGATCCGGTCGCGCGGGTCGCAGAGATCGTTCACGACGCCGATCGCCTGAGCGTAGGAATTCGGCCGGTTGCCGGGCCGCACATTGTCGGCGACATAGGCATCCCAGGCGTGGCGCTCGGCCTTGGCCGTGTCGGTCCATGCGTCTGGCGCTTTATACTCCGCAAGCGCCTCGCCCAGTGCCGTCAGCGCAAGTTTCGCGTCGCCTACCACCGGTAGCGAGCGGTGCTTGCCGGCGTCATGACGCGCGGCGTTGATGGAGATGAGCCGGGCGCTCTTGTCGAAGGCCGTCCAGGAGCCGGTGGTGAAATCCTGCAGCCGCGTGCCAACGGCCAGGATCACGTCCGCCTTCTCGGCGATCGCGTTGGCGGAACTGGAGCCGGTCACCCCGATCGGGCCGATATTGAGCGGGTGCGTCGCCAGCATGTTGGCGCGCCCGGCGATGGTTTCGACCACGGGGATGGCGTGCGCCTCGGCGAAGGCGGTCAGTTCCGCCACCGCGCGGGAGTATTGCACGCCGCCGCCGGCGATGATCATCGGCCGTTTCGCCGATTTGAGCAGCGCCGCGGCATCGGCGATCTCGGACAAGTCCGGGGCCTGCCGGCGGATGCGATGCACCATCCTGTCGAAGAATTCGACAGGATAATCGTAAGTCCAGCCTTGGACGTCCTGCGGCAGGGCAAGGAAGGCCGGGCCGCAATCGGCCGGATCGAGCATGGTGGCGATGGCGGCGGGCAGCGACTGGATGATCTGGGCTGGATGGGTGATCCGGTCCCAATAGCGGCAGACCGCCTTGAACGCATCGTTGAGCCCCAGCGACGGATTGCCGAAATGCTCCAGCTGCTGCAGCACCGGATCGGGCAGGCGGGTAATGAAGGTATCGCCGCACAGCATCAACACGGGCAGGCGGTTGGCGTGGGCGAGCGCGGCCGAGGTCAACAGATTGCTGGTTCCCGGCCCGGCCGAGGCGGTGCAGAACATGAAGCGCCGGCGCAATTGCTGCTTGGCATAGGCGGCCGCAGCAAAGCCCATGCTCTGCTCGTTCTGGCCGCGATAGACCGGCAGTTCGTCGCGGTGGTCGTACAGCGCCTCGCCGAGGCAGGTCACGTTGCCATGGCCGAAGATGGCGAAACCACCGCCGCACAGACGTTTCTCGCTGCCGTCGATATCGATGTACTGGCTGGCCAGATAGCGGATGACGGCCTGCGCTGTGGTCAGACGGACCGTTTCGCTTCCTGCGCGCATGCTTTCCTCCGTTGGTGGGTCGGCGTGAAATTTTCTTCAGAAGCCGATTGTCGAACGACCGGCCAACCGCTATTGAGGTTACGTGTTTTGCAACCGGTTGCAAACCTCTTTTTGAGGCAGGATCACCCGTGACCCCAATTGGCATCGGTATCGTCGGCGGCGGCTATATGGGCAAGGCGCACGCGGTCGCCATGCAGGCCGCCGGCGCGGTTTTCCAGACGGCGCTGCGCCCACGGCTGGAGATGGTCTGCGCCACGAGCCCTGAATCGGCGGAGCGTTATCGCGCGGCGTTCGGATTCGCGCGCTGCACGTCGGATTGGCGCGCGCTGGTAACGGACGCGGCGGTCGAGGCGGTCGTCATCGCCTCGCCGCAGGAGACTCACAGGGCGATAGCGGAAGCGGCGTTCGCCCTCGGAAAGCCGGTGTTCTGCGAAAAGCCGCTCGGCGCGTCGCTGGCGGACAGCCGGGCCATGGTCGCGGCGGCGGAGGCCTGCGGGGCGGCGAACATGGTCGGCTTCAACTACATCCGCACGCCGGCTTCGCAATTTGCCCGCCAGTTGATCGACGCCGGCGAGATCGGCGACACCACCTGGTTCCGGGGCGAGCACACGGAAGATTTCTACGCCGACCCCAAGGCTCCGGCGACCTGGCGCACGCGCGGTGCGGGCAATGGCACGATGGGCGATCTGGCGCCGCATATGATCAATGGCGCGCTGGCGCTGGCTGGTCCGATCCGCGACCTGATCGCCGAGGTCGAGACCGTCCATGCCACCCGTCCGGGTCCGGGCGGTGACGAGGCCGTCACCAATGACGATCAGGCGCAGATCATGTGCCGGTTCGAGAACGGTGCGATGGGGCATCTGTTCTTCAGCCGCGTCGCGACCGGTCGCAAGATGGGCTACGCTTATGAGATCACGGGCACCAAGGGCGCGATCCGTTTCGATCAGGAGAACCAGAACGCGCTCTGGCTCTATCGCATGGACGGCCCGGAGGAGCGGCGCGGGTTCACGAAGATCCTGACCGGTCCCGAGCATCCCGACTATGCGGGGTTCTGCCAAGGGCCGGGGCACGGCACCGGTTATCAGGACCAGATCATCATTGAGGCCAAGGATTTTCTCACCGCGATCGCGACGGGTGAACCGGTCTTCCCGACCTTTCGCGATGGCATGGACGTCAACCGCGTCGTCGCGGCTGCAATGGCGTCGAGTCAGGCGAAATCCTGGCAGTCGCTCGATAGTTTCTGAGTTTGGCAAAGGCTTATCCGACCATGACCATCCGTATCGGCAACGCCCCCTGTTCCTGGGGCGTGGAATTCGCCAACGATCCGCGCAATCCGGCCTGGGAGACGGTGCTCAGCCAATGCGCGGAGGCTGGCTACAAGGGCATCGAGCTCGGCCCGGTGGGCTTCATGCCGGAGGACCCGGCCTTGCTGTCCGAGGGGCTCGCGCGGCACGATCTGGAACTGATCGGCGGCGTCGTGTTCCTGGCGTTTCACGATCCGGATCAGTGGGACGATGTGCGCGACGGCGCCGTGCGAACCTGCAAGGCGCTGAGCGCCCATGGCGCGCGCCATCTGGTGTTGATCGATTCGATTTCGCCGCGCCGGGCGCCGACCGCCGGCCGCGCGAGCGAGGCCGAGCAGATGGACGCCCCCGAGTGGAAGGCATTCGTCGACCGAATCCGCACCATCGCCAGAATGGGCGCGGAGGAATACGGCCTGACCGTCGGGATGCACGCCCATGCGGCCGGCTTCATCGACTTCGAGCCGGAACTGGAGCGTCTCCTCGACGAGGTGGACGAGGGCATCTTGAAGATCTGCTTCGACACCGGCCATCATTCCTATGCCGGTTTCGATCCGGTGGCCTTCATGCGGCGCCATATCGGCCGCATCTCCTACATGCATTTCAAGGACATCGACCCGAAGGTGAAGGCCGCCGCGATCGCCAACCGCACCGGCTTCTACGACGCCTGCGGGCAGGGCATCTTCTGCAATCTTGGCGAGGGCGATGTGGATTTTCCCGCCGTGCGCCAGGTTCTCCTGGATACCGGCTTCGAAGGCTGGTGCACGGTCGAGCAGGACTGCGACCCGGCGGGCGATACCTCGCCGGTCGACGACGCGGCGGCCAACCGCGCCTATCTGGAATCGATCGGTTTCAATTGAGGAACACGCCATGAGCAAGCTGAACTGGGGCATGGTCGGCGGCGGCGCGGGCAGTCAGATCGGGCCGGCACACCGGCTGGGGGCCGGGCTCGACGGCGCCTTCGCCTTCACCGCCGGGGCGCTGGACCATGTGCCGGATGCCGGGCGGGCCTATGCGCGGACCCTCGGTATCGCTCCCGACCGCGCCTATGGCGATTGGCGGGAGATGTTGGCGGGTGAGCGCGATCGCGACGACCGAGTCGACCTCGTCACCGTGGCGACCCCCAATGCCACCCATTACGAGATCACCAAAGCCTTCCTCGAAGCCGGCTTCCACGTGTTGTGCGAAAAGCCGATGACGATGACCGTCGAGGAGGGCGAGGAGATTGTCCGAACCGCCCGCGCGACGGGACGGATCTGCGCGGTCAATTATGGCTACAGCGGCTATTCGCTGGTGCGGCACATGCGGGCGATGGTGGCGCGCGGCGATCTCGGCCGGGTGCGCCTCGTCGTCGCCGAATTCGCGCACGGCCATCATGCCAACGCGGCCGATGCCGACAATCCGCGCGTGCGCTGGCGTTACGATCCGGCGCAGGCCGGTGTGTCGGCGCAGTTCGCCGATTGCGGCATCCATGCGCTGCACATGGCAAGCTTCGTCACCGGCCAGGAGGTCGAGACGCTGTCGGCGGATTTCGCCTCTTGTATCGATAGCCGGACGCTCGAGGACGACGCCATGGTCAATTTCCGCATGGATGGCGGCGCGGTCGGCCGGTTGTGGACATCGTCGGTCGCCATCGGCCGCCAGCACGGCCTGACACTGCAGGTATTCGGCGAGAGTGGCGGCCTTCGCTGGGCGCAGGAGCAACCCAACCAGCTCTATTGGACGCCGCTCGGCGGCCGGGTGCAGACGATCGAACGCGGCGAGGCCGGATTGTCGCCGGAAGCCGATCGCGCGTCGCGGGTGACGATCGGCCATGCCGAAGGAATGCCGCTGGCCTTCGCCAACATCTATTCGGATCTGGCGGAAATCATCCGCGCCGAGAAGGAAGGCCGGTCGCCCGATCCGGCCGCTGGTCTCTACCCGCGTGCCGAGGACGGGCTGCGTTCCATGGCCGCCGTGCATGGCGCGGTCGCCTCTTCCGGCCGGCAGGGCGCCTGGGTCGACGCGCGGCCGCCTATGTTTCGTGTGCCTCTGCCGCAGGCGGTCTGAGCGTTCCCCGCTCGACGATCCGGCAGGGAAACAGCCGGGATTCGGGATAGCGGTCCGGCTCCTCGAGCATCGCCACGATCAATTCGATCGACGAGGTGATGATCTGGCGGATCGGCTGGTGGATGGTGGTGAGATTGATGTTCTCCCACCGCGCCATTTCCATGTCGTTGAGGCCGATGATGCCGATGTCGTCGGGCACGGACAGGCCGGCGGACTGGATCGCGCTCAAGGCGCCGATCGACAGGACGTCGTCACCGCAGAAATAGGCCTCCGCCGGTTCTTCCCGGATCAGCCGTGCCATCTCCTGCCGCCCGGCGTCGAAGGAATAGGCGGCGGCGTAGCTGTGGCTGACGGCAACGTCTGGATGGGCCTGCATCGCCGCGATGAAGCCGGCGAGGCGATCCTGTGTGGATGTGGCGGTCGCCGGGCCGCCCATGAATCCGATCCGGCGATAGCCCCGGGCGACCAGCAAATCTGCCGCCATCTTGCCGCAGTAGCGGTTGTCGATGCCGACGACGTGCACCTCGGGCGCGCTCGAATAGCGGCCGAAGGAATGAACCACCGGCACGCCGGCTTCGCGAAACGCATGGGCGAAGCGGGGCGGCAATGTGGAGGAGGCGACGACTACGCCATCGACCGAATATTGCCGCAGCATCCGGACGGAGTTCTCCGGGTCCGTCTCGTCCGTCAGATTGACGAGCAACGGCCGGAGGCCACGATCCTGAAGCCCGCGGGTGAAGAGATCGAAGACCTGCAGGAAGATCGGGTTGTGGAAGTTGTTGGAAACCAGGCCGATCAGCTTGGTGCGCCGGGTCGTCAGACTGCTGGCGAACAAATTCGGGCTGTAGCCCAACTCCGCTGCTGCCTTGGCGACCTTGCGACGGGTCTTGACGGAGACGGAGGCGCCTTCCGTGAAGGCGCGCGACACGGCCGAGCGCGAGACCCCGGCGCGTTCCGCCACTTCCTTGAGGGTTACTGCCATTCAGCGGTTGTTTCCCTTATCCTAGGCGGAAAAATCCAGCCGGCCGGGTCCCCGCTCGACGTCGCCGCCCCGACTCCCGCAAATGTCGATGGACGGCCCTTATATGAGGGCAGGCTGGCGCGAGCTACCATCGTCTGGGCCGTGTCGACGCGGGGTCGGGGCGCTCGCGATCTTACACAGTCCCGCCCAGCGTGCCTTCCAGTTCTGCCAGTTCCTGGCCGCCCGCCATCATGTCCTGCAACTCTTCGGCCTTGATCTCGCCGCGCTTGGCGGTGCCGAGCGTCTTGCCGCGATTGAGCACCGTGAAGCGATCGCCGACGGCCATGGCGTGGCGGACATTGTGGGTAATGAAAACGACGCCGATCCCCGACTTGCGGACCCGGTCGACCGTCGCCAGAACGTTGGAGGTCTGGCGCACGCCGAGCGCCGAGGTCGGCTCGTCGAGGATCAAGACTTCAGCGCCGAAATAGACCGCGCGGGCGATCGCCACCGTCTGGCGTTCGCCGCCCGAGAGCGTTCCGACCGCCTGGGTCGGCTCGCGCAGGCGGATACCCATTTTCGCCATCTCCTGCATGGTGATGGCATTGGCCTTGTCGAAGTCGAAGAATTTGAACGGCCCGACGCTCTTTTCGGGCTCCTGACCCATCCAGAAATTGCGGGTGACCGACATCAGCGGGATCATCGCCAGATCCTGGTAGACGGTGGCGATGCCGGCGGCCATGGCGTCGCGCGGGCTGGTGAAATGAACGTCCTTCCCGCCGACGAGGATCTTTCCGGCCGACGGTTTGTGGACGCCCGACATCGTCTTGATGAAGGTCGACTTGCCGGCGCCGTTGTCGCCCAGAAGGCAATGGCATTCGCCCGGCATGATCGACAGCGACACGCCGGCCAGCGCGATGACCGGGCCGAAATGCTTTTCGATATCGACGAGTTCGATCAATGGTGTGGACATGGTCAGCGCTCCCCCGTGATCATGCGGCGGATGTAGGTGTTGAGGATCACAGCGATCAGCAGGATTCCGCCGAGGAAGACCCGGAACAGCGAACTCTCGACGCCGGCGAAGAACAAGCCCTGCTGCACCACGCCGAAGATCAGCGCGCCGAGCGCCGCGCCGACCACCGAGCCGTAGCCGCCGGTCAGAAGCGCGCCGCCGATCACCACCGAGATGATCGCCTCGAACTCCTTCAACAGGCCGCGGTCGGCGGCGGCCGACCCGAACTCGATCACCTGCAAGGTGGCGAAGACCGTGGCGCAGAAGGCCGAGAACATGAACATCAGGATCTTCACCCGGTTCACCGGTACGCCGACATAGCGTGCCGCCTGGGCATCGCCGCCGGACGCGAAGATCCAGTTGCCGAATTTGGTGCGGGTGAGCAGGATATGGCCGAAGAGGATCAGGCCGAGCGCCCAGACGATCAAAATCGGGACGCCGTCGACGATGGGTTGGCCGGCCCGGCTGCCGGCGACGAACTTGCCGACGATTCCGATATCGGCCAACCAGACGAACAGGCCCTTGAATAGCGTTCCGCCGAACAGCCACGCCAACGGGTCCCCCTCGGTGACGTCCCTGATGCCGCCGATGATGGTCTTGCGAGTGGTGACGATGGCCGCGAAGATGGTCAGGCCGCGCAGGATGTAGAGTGAGGCGAGAGTGACGATGAAGGACGGCAGGCCGGTCTTGACGACCAGATAGCCGTTCAGCGCGCCTATACTGATTGCGCAGGCGAAGGCTACCAGAATACCGAGCCACAGCGGATAGCCGCCCGTCACCGAGACCAACGCGATGACGATGCCGGAAAAGCCGATCATCGAGCCGACCGAGAGATCGAACTCGCCGGCGATCATCAACAGGCAGGCGCCGACGGCGATGATGGCGAACTGGGCCGAGACGACGCCCCAGTTGACGATGCCCTCGGGGGCGAACATGCCGCTGTCGCCGGCAACGCCGATGAAGAAGAAGAAAACGAGGATGGTGCCGCAGATCGCGCCGAGTTCAGGCCGCATGAGGGCCGTTCGAAGCGGCGAGCGCTTGCGGATCCGCTCGTCCACATCCGGGGTGGCTTGCACTTGAGGCGACGGTTGATCGGCCATGTCTCTCCTCCCAACCGCGTCAGCGGTCGAACCGATGGAGCACGGATGGCGTGCGTCCCATTGTTCCTTCGATCTGGTGAGATCGCGGCGCCGATTTCGGCGCCGCGATGCGGTGTGTCGCGAGGCGGCCCGAGGGCCGCGCCGGCCTAAGCTCTACCGGTATTCGCCAGCGTATTTCTCGACCATCTCCAAGGCGTCCTTGGTGACGAAGCCCGGGCCGGAATTGATGTTGTTGCCCGGCAGAACGCCGTAGCGCTTGTAGTTGGTGAGCACGACCACGGGCAGATAAGCCTGCAGGAAGGGCTGCTGATCGATGCCCCACTGGATCGTGCCGTCCTTGATCGCCTTCACGATCTCGGTGCCGAGATCGAACGTCCCGAAGTAGATCTGGCCGGCCATGCCGTTTTCCTTGACCGCCTCGATCGTCGGGTCGGCGGACGTCGGCCCCAAGGTCAGGATCGCGTCGGTGTCCGGATTGGCCGACAGGTAGGCCATGACCTTGTTCTTGATCTCGGCGGGGTCCTGGCCGGAATCGATCATCGAATCGCCGAGGTCAACCCCGAGGCCGTCGGCGAAGCCGCGACAGCGTTCGCCCACGACCGGGTTCGACACCACATGATTCACGCAAAGGAACGATGCGACGCCGTCCCGCTTGGCCCGCTGACCTGCGGCGAGGCCGGCATCGTATTCGGGCTGGCCGACATACATCAGCGCGCCGAGTTCCGCTGCCTGCTCCGGTGTGCCGGAGTTGATGATGATGACCGGAATACCCTTGGCGACGGCATCCTCGATCGGCCCCTTCAGGACGTCGGGATCGGCCAGCGTGGTAATGATGCCGTCGGGGTTCGTGGCCGTGGCCTGTTCAATGATCCGGGCCATGTCCGCGATGTCGCCCGTCGTTGGATTGCGGTACTCAACTTCGACGCCCATTTGCTCGCCGGCCAAGGCGAGGGCGTTCTTGATGGTGTTCCACCAGCTGTCGCTGTCCGGCGCGTGGCTGACCAGCACAAAACGCTCGCCTTCCGCCTGCGCGGCTCCGACCATGGCGGTCGCCGCCAGCGAAGCGGCGAAGGTCGCGCCAAGGAATTTCGAGATGAGTTTTTTCACTGTGATCGTCCTCCCTGTTTTTCGCGAACGGAAACGGCCAACCGGTTCGGGTCGCTGATCCAAGACAAACACAAGCGAGATAGTTTTGCAACCGGTTGCAAAACTTGCTGACGTGCAAAACTTCGCTCGGCGGCGAGGTGAATGCAGAGGGGCGCGGCTCCCTTCAGATCAACCGTTCGGCCGCCGCGCGGAGAAGGCGGGGAGCGGCCCTCCGGCAGGTCAGGGTTTGGCCAGGCTGTGCGCATGACAGCGATTCAAGTCGATCCCGCGAATTCGCGACGGCTCACGTAATATTCAAGGTGAAATTGCGGTTTATTCGTAACGTAAGCATACGGACATTCACGATCGAAGCGTTATGATTACGATCGTCGCGTTATGATGAGAAGTCTTTAAGTATTGTAGGGCTACGGTCGGCGCCCATTGCAATCGAGTACCCGCTTATGCGCGCGCTACCTGACATGTCGATCTTGAGCAGGCGAAAATTGGGCGGCGTGGCGCTCATGGCGCTGCTGTATGTTCTCGGCGGGGCGCTTGGTCTCCAGCTTGCCGTTCCACCCGGATACGCAACCATCATCTGGCCGGCATCCGGAATCGCGACGGTGGGGCTGTTGCTCTATGGACGAGCGCTTTGGCCAGGCGTCTTCCTCGGATCCCTCGTATTGAACGTCGTCGTGAGTGGCGGGATCCATCAAAGCAGCCCTGACCTTCTGGCGATGACCGTCGCAGGGCTCGTCGCGGTCGGATCGACATTGCAGGCATTGCTGGCGGCAACTTTGGTGCGTCGGTTTTTCGGCATTCCGGTGCAATTTTCAGGTCTGAAAGATCTCACGTTTTTCGGCGCGATCTGCGGTCCGCTCGCCTGTCTTGTCGCCGCCAGCGTCGGCGTCGCGACGCTTTATGTCAGTGGCATCCTCTCAGCGGATGCGTTGCTCGGCAATTGGCTGACATGGTGGTTAGGAGACATACTCGGCGTTCTGATTTTCGTGCCGATCGGGCTTCTCAATCCGTGGCGCCCGTGGAGTGTGCGGTGGTCGGGTGGTCCGGTCGCCGGCTTTACGATGGTTGCAATGCTGAGCCTGATCGTCCCGCTGGGCGTGACCTTCTATGCGTGGAAGTTGACGAGCGAGATCACCTTCGAACGCAATCACGCGGCATTTGAAACGCTGGCGGAGGACAGCGCCCACGCTTTGCGGGATCGGCTGGAATCCTACAAACGCAGTCTGGACGGCGGCGCCGGTCTGTTCGCAGCATCCGAAACCGTCTCTCTCGACGAATGGCGGACCTATGTCGACGAGCTCGACATAGAAAGGACTCTGCCGGGCATCAACGGGATCGGCTATATCGAGCCGATCGGCCTGGGCGACGTCGCTTCCTTCGAAGCACGTATGCGGCTCCAGGGCGTACCCGAATTCGCTGTCCATCCCGATACGCCGTCACCGGACGTTTTCGCGATCACTTTCATCGAGCCGCTTGCGCCGAATAGAAAGGCGCTCGGTCTGAACATTGCCTTCGAGGACAATCGCCGAAACGGTGCGGCCGCCGCTCGCGATACCGGGAAGGCGACGATCACCAAACGGATTTTCCTGGTTCAGGATTCGACCAGAAGCGCCGGATTTTTGCTGCTGCGACCGCTTTATCGCAATGGCCCGCGCCTCGATTCAGTGGCGGCCCGCAGGCAAGCTTTTCGAGGCTGGATATACGCTCCCTTCATCAGCAATCGGTTTCTCGGCGAATTGACGTCGAGCCAGGGAACCAACCTTCACCTGACGGTCTATGACGGCGAGGTCGCGAACGGCGATCAGCTTATCTTCTCCAGCAAAGCCGGCGACAGCACCGCGGCGCCGGCGGCCTACAAGATCACGAAGGTGATTTCGGCCATGGAGCAACGCTGGACCGTGGTCTGGGAAAGCACGCCGGCGTTCGAGGCGAGCGTGACCCGCGGGGAACCGTTGCTGGTCCTTCTCGGCGGCATCGCTCTGTCGGCGCTGTTCGGCGCGTTGCAGATTTCCTACGTCCGTCGCGAAGCGTCCATCCGGCGGACTGTCGCCTTGAAGACGCGGGAGATCGCTGCCCGCGAACATGAGAACCGTTCCATCGTCGACACCGCCGTCGTCGCCATCATCCTGCTCGACCGAAATGGCGAGGTGCGCTCGGCCAATCGCGCCACCGAGCTGATTTTTGGCTTTCCCGCCGACGAAGTCGTCGGGGGTCCGATCGCGCGCTTGCTCGATGGCTTCGACGCGAGCAGCCTTGCCCAGTTCCACAAGCGTGGCGAGCAGGAGCCGGAAACCGACCGTCTCCCCAATCTGGTGGAAGCCAGGCGGAAGGATGGCGCCGAACTGTTTCTCGATGTGCAACTCAATGACTGGTTCACCGAAGCCGGCGAATTGCGATACACCGCCATCATCCGCGACGTCACCGTGCAGCGACGCGTCACCCTGGCGCTCGAAGAAGCCGAGAAACGCTGGAACTTTGCGCTCGAAGGCGCCAGTATCGGCGTTTTCGATATCGACCTGACGCGCGGGACGTCATTCGTCTCCGATACTTGGAAGTCGATGCTTGGCTTCGATCGCCAAGAAGAAATCGATGCTCAGCGGGAATGGCTGTCCCGCATCCATCCCGACGATATCGCTACGGTGAAGGCCGCCGACGACGCTTGCATGGAGGGCCGGGCGCCGCGCTCCCAGTCCGAGTACCGGATTCGCCGAAAGGACGGACAGTGGATCTGGTTGCGGTCCGATGCGATCGTTATCGAACGCGCTTCCGATGGAACCGCTTTGCGGATGATCGGCACCCAGACCGAGATCACGGAATTGAAGTCTGCCGAAGCCGCGATGCGAGCAAGCGAGGAAAAGCTGCGCTCCGCCATCGAGCATGCGCCCGTCGGGATGGCCCTGGTCGACCTCGATGGACGATGGTTCAGGGTCAACGAGGCGCTCTGCAAGCTGCTCGGCTACAGCGAAGATCAACTCCGACAACTGGATTTCCAGTCGATCACCCATCCCGACGATCTGGAAACCGACCTCGTGCTCGTCGATCAGCTTCTGAGCGGGGACATCCAGACCTATCAGCTTGAGAAACGGTATATCCACAAGGATGGCCATTCGGTTTGGGGGCAGTTGAGCGTCTCCCTGCCGAAGGACGCCGAGGGCAAACCGGAATATTTCATTTCCCAGATCCAGGATATCAGCGACCGCAAGGAAATGGATCGGGTGAAGACCGAGTTTATCGCCACGGTCAGTCACGAGTTGCGAACGCCCCTGACCTCGATCCGCGGTTCTCTCGGTCTCGTCGTCGGCGCGATGTCAAAAGATCTTCCCACCAACGTGCAGCGACTCTTGACGATCGCGCATAAAAACTGTGAGCGGCTGATCTTTCTCATCAACGACATCCTCGATCTCGAAAAGATCGCGGACGGAAGCATGCATATCGAAAGGAAGGCCGAGGAGCTTGGATCCCTGGTCGCTCAGGCGGTCGAGGCGAACGAGGCCTACGCCGAACAGTTCGACGTTTCCCTGGAGTTCGAGCGGCCGAAAGCCGAGTTTTTTGTCGATGTTGATCAGGCGCGGCTCCAGCAAGTCCTGTCCAATCTCCTGTCGAACGCCGCCAAATTCTCACCGCGCTCCGGCACGGTCGATGTGCGCCTCGAGGTCCTCGGCGAGACCGTGCGCGTCTCGGTCGTCGATCATGGCACCGGGATCTTGCCGGAGTTCCGGTCGAGGATTTTCAGCCGATTCTCACAGGCCGATGGCTCGGCGACGCGCGAGAAGGGGGGCACGGGCCTGGGCTTGCACATCTCCAAGCAGCTCATCGAAAAAATGGGGGGAACCATCGGGTTCGACAGTCAAGCCGGCGAGGGTTCCACCTTCTGGATCGAACTTCCCGCTCTCGATATGCGGTCGCATGCGGATGTCTTGGCTATTGAGAACAGCGCGTTGACCGACGCCACTCGGAACCTGCCGAAAGCGCTTCATATCGAAGACAACAAGGACTTCAGCGAGGTACTGGCCGCCTCACTGAAGGATCGCGTGATGCTGATAAATGCGGCAACTTGTGCTAGCGCGAGGCAGCGGCTTGACGACCAGGAATTCGATCTCGTGATCATCGACCTGGAGCTGCCGGACGGGGATGGCCTCGGGTTGCTCGATCACGAGCGCCTGGCCGACACCGGCGTGCCGGTTATCGTCTTGTCGGCCAGCGATCTTTCCAAGAAGGATCCGCGCATACGGCAGAGCCTGGTGAAATCCAGAACGCCGGACGATCAGATCGTGGACACGATTCTGATGATCGCGGAAGGTGGGAAAGATCCGGAAGTCGTGCATTACGGCGGCGCCAGAGCGTGATCGACAGCAATGGAATTTGCCCACCGCGCCACCCGGTTCCGCAGTCGCTGACAGAGATGAGCGACCGCTCTGCAGGACCGCATGGACGATGGGGCTGCACGATCGGCGGTGAATTGGCTCGTGGTAGAAATGGCACCGCGCGATCACACAGAGCCAGTTATCGTTTACCGCTTATCCCAATGCCGCGGCTGAATGCCGGGCGGCACACCAACCTTCCGGCGACGCGGTCCAAATGACCGATCGTTCCGCAAGATCGACGGCGTTTATGCCTCCTTCGACCACCAACTACACGAGACCGTCACAATGCCAGTCGTGAATCTGATCGAAAGCGCCTCAGTCATCACGCTTGCGGTTTTGTGCGTCAACTTCATCGGCGATCGGCTCGACCGAATGTTCTGGCTCAAGAGCATACTCTTGGGCATCGTTTTCAGCCTGACCGGCCTCATCAGCATGTTATCGCCGGTCAGTCCCGCGCCCGGCATTTTCATCGATGCCCGGAATGTCGTGATCGCATTGTCCGCGATCATCGGCGGGCCGGTCAGCGTCGTTTTCACCGTGCTCACGCTGTCGATCTTCCGTGTATCGGAAGGCGGAGCAGGGGCTTTAACCGGGGTGGCCAGCATCACGCTGGTCGCCGTATTCGCAACTCTCGGATGGCTCTGGATTCACTTCAGGAAAAAGGGTCGTCTCGATTTCACGATTATTCTTGCCGTTGCGACCGTGGCAGCTGCGGTGCCGGTGTTTAGCGTTACGTTTCTCCTGCCCATCAGCGACCCGAAAATTGCCGTCAAAATCCTCTCCTACGTCGTGCCGACCAATCTTTTAGGCGTGATCGTCTTCGGCATCCTCTTTCTGAGGGAACAGCAACGCCGTTGGGCTCTGGCGGCGCTGCTCGATAGCCAGGCTCAGATGAAGGCGGTGGCTAACAACGCGCCCGGTGTCCTTTTTCAAATGGCGCTCACGTCGAGCAACACGCCGCGACTGAGATACCTGTCGGGCGGCGCGAAGCGCGTGATCGGCATTTCGGCGGAGGAGGCGCTCGCCAAGCCAGAGATGCTGACCGGGATGGTGCCCCCGAAGACCATGCAGCGGCTCTCCTTGTTGCTCGCGCAATCGGCGGAAAGCGGTGCTCCCTGGACGATCGAGACCGAATTCACCCGGCCGGACGGCCGGATGCTCTGGATGCGGGCCTCGGCCGAACCGCGCCGGGACCAGACCGGAACGTTGGTGTGGGACGGAACGCTGTTCGACATCTCCGAAGAAAAGCGTAACGAGCAGCTCCGCAACGATTTCATTTCCACCGTCAGTCACGAATTGCGCACACCCCTAACCTCGATTCGCGGTTCGCTCGGCCTGGTCGCCGCCGGAGCGGCCGGCGAAATGTCGTCCAAGGCCACAAAGCTCATCGCGATCGCCCATTCGAACAGCGAACGCCTCGTCCGGTTGATCAACGACATCCTCGACATCGAGAAGATCGAAACCGGTAACATGCCGTTCGCGCCCCGCCCGTTGCAGCTTCGCTCGCTGACCGAGGAAGCCGTGGAAGCGAGCCGGGACTATCTCAGCGATCGCGGCGTTTCCATCGAGATCAAGGATGAGGCACCTGGAGCCGTGGCCGTCGTCGATCCGGACCGGTTCCATCAATTGATTGCCAATCTACTTTCCAACGCCATCAAGTTTTCGCCGCAGAACGGCCAGATCGAGGTGCGCCTAACCCGTTCGACGGATTATCTTCGTATCTCGGTCAAGGACGGGGGAGCCGGAATTCCCGAAGCCTTCCGAGAGCGGATCTTCGGCAAGTTCGAGCAGGCCGACGCCTCCGACACCCGCGCGAAGGGCGGCACAGGTCTGGGGCTCAGCATTGCCAAGGCGATCGTCGAACGCCTTGGCGGTCAGCTTTCATTCGACAGCGAGGTTGGTGTCGGCACCATCTTCCATGTGGATCTGCCGGAGGCGCGAGGCGCCAAAACCAGCGGCGAGGAAGTTGTCCAGGTTTTCAGCCGGGTCACCGGGGGAAAGCGCATCCTCATCTGCGAAGACGACGCCGATGTCGCGGCGGTGATCGCGCATATGATCGACGAACTGGGAATCGCGACGGATATCGCGCCCGATGTGGCAACAGCGCGGGCCTATCTCACCAAGAACCACTACATGGCGATGACCCTCGACATCAAGCTTGGCGGAGGGTCCGGCATTGCGCTCTACGATGAACTGCGATCGATGCATCGCTGCGCCGATCTGCCGGTGATCGTCGTTTCAGCCATCGCCGACGAGACACGGAAAACACTGAATGGCCAGGCAGTCGGCATCGTGGACTGGCTTGCGAAGCCGATCGACTCCGATCGCCTTACGTCCGTCATCCGAGATATCGCGGCGGACGATTTGAGAGCCGGCCCTAAAATCCTGCATGTGGAAGACGATGAGGGAGTTTTGCAGGTGATTTCCGCCAGCCTTGGCGACGGGGTCGATATCACCGGCGCCCGGACGGTCGCGGAAGCGCGACAGAAACTCGGTGCCGCGCACTTCGATCTCATCATTCTCGATCTTTCCCTTCCGGACGGCACGGGGGCAAGTCTGCTGAGCGACATCCCCGCCGATACGGCGATCGTCATCTTCTCGGCCTACGAGATCGACGACGATCTGGCGTCGAGAGTGCATGCCGCGATGACCAAAACGAAGACGTCGGAGGTATCGATGGCCAGATTGATCAAATCCCTGACCTTCAAGCGGTCGAAGCAAAATAATCTCATCAAGCAGGGGGCCGCGTGAGCCTATGTCGAAATACCGTATCCTTTATGTCGATGACGAGGCGGATATCCGCGAAGTCGCGGAAATGTCGCTGGAGCTGGATCCGGCATTCGAGGTGAGAACCTGTTCCTCCGGGGCCGATGCGCTCATGGCGGCGCCGGCGTGGCAGCCCGACCTCATCCTGCTCGACGTGATGATGCCTGGAATGGACGGTCCCGAAACCCTCAAGGCCCTCCGGAGCGACGACAGGACGGCCTCGTGCCCGGTCGTGTTCATCACCGCCAGAACCCAGAGCTACGAGGTCGAGCGCTTTCTCTCGCTCGGGGCGGCCGGCCTGATCGCCAAGCCGTTCGATCCAATGTCGCTGGCTGAGGACGTCAAGCGCTATCTGAGCTGATCGCATCGTCCGAGAGCCGGCCGCTTCCTGCCTGATTGTGCGGAAGAGCGAATACCGCGTCGATTGAGCCTGGTAACGGCCTGTGCCATAGCAAAGCGCGCAAACGCGCCGGGGCGCACGTCGCATGCTCCATGCGATGCCGCGACCGACACTATGCAAGGACTGCCCCATGGCGTTTCGCCCAACGAGCCCCCCGCTGGCCCGCGCTCTCGCGGAACGCGGCTACGAAGACCCGACGCCCGTCCAGGATGCGGTTCTGGAGACGGAGGCGGCAGAGCGCGATCTCCTCGTCTCGGCGCAGACCGGATCGGGCAAGACCATCGCCTATGGCCTGGCGATCGCCTCGACGCTGCTCGGTGACGCGGAGCGGCTGGGGCCGGCCGGCGAGCCGCTGGCGCTGATCGTCGCGCCGACGCGCGAATTGGCGATGCAGGTCACCACCGAGCTGACCTGGCTCTATGCGCAAACCGGCGCGCAGATCGTGACCTGTGTAGGCGGCATGGACCCGCGTGCCGAAAAACGGAAGCTGGCCCATGGTGTCCACATCGTGGTGGGAACGCCCGGCCGCCTGCGCGATCATCTGGAGCGCGGCGCGCTGCGGATCGGCGGGCTCAAGGCCCTTGTCCTGGACGAGGCGGACGAGATGCTCAATCTCGGCTTCCGCGAGGATCTGGAATTCCTGCTCGAGGCGACGCCGCGCGAGCGCCGCACCTTGCTGTTCTCGGCGACCCTGCCGAAGACGATCACCACCATGGCCAAGCGCTATCAGCGCGACGCGCTGCGCATCGAGGCGACGCGCGGTGCCGCCGGCCATGTGGATATCGAGTATCGCGCCATCCGCATCGCGCCGAACGAGATGGAGCACGCGATCGTCAATGTGCTGCGTCTGGCAGACGCGCCGAGCGCGATCGTCTTCTGCAACACGCGTGAGGCGGTGCGCCATCTCTCTTCGGGACTTTTGGAGCGCGGCTTCTCGGCCGTGACGCTGTCCGGCGAACTTGGCCAGAGCGAGCGCAATCAGGCCATGCAGGCGTTGCGTGACGGGCGGGCGCGGGTTTGCGTGGCCACCGACGTCGCGGCGCGGGGCATCGATCTGCCGAGCCTCGGCCTCGTCGTCCACGCGGATCTGCCGAGCGACGCCGAAACCCTGCAACACCGCAGCGGTCGAACCGGCCGCGCCGGCCGCAAGGGCGTGTCGGTGCTGCTGGTGCCGATTTCGCGACGCCGCAAAGCCGAGCGGCTTCTGGCCGAGGCCCGGATCCAGGCGACATGGGGCGGGGCCCCCTCCGCCGACGACATTCGCCGGCTGGACGAACAGCGGCTGTTGTCCGATCCGATCCTGACCCAGGAAGCCAGCGAGGACGATCTGGCCGCCGCCCGCAATTTGCTGGCGACACGATCGCCCGAAGAGATCGCTGCGGCATTGGCGCGGCTCTATCGTTCGCGCCTGCCGTCGCCGGAGGACGTCTTCGATCCCGGCTTCGGCCCCGATCCGAAGGCCGGCAAGGACTACGCGGCCGGTCGTGACCGAACGCCGGGGCGCGGCAAGGAGCACGTGCGCGGCGGCCCCACGGTGTGGTTCCACATGGATGTCGGCCGGCGCAACAATGCCGATCCAAAATGGATTCTGCCGCTGCTGTGCCGGCGCGGCAAGATCACCCGCGAAGAGATCGGTGCGATCAAGATCTTCGACCGCGAGACCAAGGTCGAGATCAGCGAGAGTGTCGCCAAAAAATTCGCCGCCGCGGCCGAGGTCAGCGACGGCGACGACATCACGATCTCGATGACCGATTCACCCGGCGATGGCGGAGCGCGCGCGGGCAGGGGGCCGTCGGGCAAGCCGCGCGGCAAGAAGCCCTATCAAGGCAAGCGCCAGGACGGCGCCCCAACCTCGGATAAGCCCCAGGGCAAGCCGCGCCGCCCCAAACGCCCGAAGGTCTGAACGCCAGGCCGTCCCGGGCGGGTGCAGGGATCAGATGTCGACCTTGTCGCCGCCCTTGAGCTGCAGGATTTCGCGGGCTTCGTCGGGCGAGGCCACGTCCAGCCCCAGGCCCTCGATGATGGAGCGGGCCAGGCGAACCTGATCGGCATTCGAGGTCGCCAGCTTGCCGGCACCGGCCCATAGCGAGTCCTCCAGTCCGACGCGGATATTTCCACCCATCGCCGCGGCCTGTGCGGCGATGGCCAGTTGGTGACGGCCGGCGCCGAGTACCGACCAGCGATACTGATCCCCGAACAGCCGGTCGGCCGTCCGCTTCATGTGCATGACGTCTTCCGGGTGCGGCCCGATCCCGCCGAGCAGGCCGAAGACGGACTGCACGAACAGCGGCGGCTTCACCAGACCCCGGTCGAGGAAATGCTTCAGATTGTAGAGATGCCCGATGTCGTAGCACTCGAACTCGAAGCGCGTGCCGTTATCGTAGCAGGTCTCCAGGATGTACTCGATGTCCTTGAAGGTGTTGCGGAAGACGAGATCGCGCGTGTTGGCGAGGTGTTCCTTCTCCCACGGATGCTGGAACTCCTTGTATTTGTCGAGCAGGTGAAACAGGCCGAAATTCATCGACCCCATGTTGAGGGATGCGACCTCCGGCTTGAACCGCGCCGCCGGCAGGATGCGTTCTTCGACCTTCATGTAGGGGCTGCCGCCGGAGGTGATGTTGATGACCGCCCCGGTCTGTTGCTTGATGCGCGGCAGGAAGCGCGCGAAAGCCTCGACCGTCTGATCCGGCTTGCCGGTCTCAGGATCGCGGGCGTGGAGATGCAGGATCGCCGCGCCGGCTTCGGCGGCGGCCACGGCATCGGTGACGATCTCATCCGGCGTGATCGGCAGATGCGGCGACATGGTCGGCGTGTGGATTGCGCCGGTGACGGCGCAGGTGATGATGACTTTGCGTTGGGCCATAGCCGTCTCCTTCAGGATTTGATGTCGCGGTCGGATTGCCGCTTGTGCGCGGCAAGGGCCATCAGGCGCCGGTCACGCCATTGCTGCCGGGCGCCTAACTCGTCTTCAGGCAAGCGCTCGCGGCGGACCTTTTCGACCGTCTCGATAACCGGGCCGGCCCAATCGACGCGCCGGCGCTGCGATGGCGCGATGGTCTCATAGATGCCTTGGTAGCGCGTCACGTAGTCGCGGACGCCGCCGGGGGCGTTGAGGTCGATGGTCTCGAACGGCCCCATGAAACTCCAGCGTAGCGCCAAGCCTTCCCGAATGCCGATGTCGACGTCCTCTGGATCGGCAAAGCCGTCATGAACGAGGCGAAACGCTTCTTCGAGCAACGCCCCCTGCATGCGGTTCATGACGAAGCCGTCGATCTCGCGCTTCATCACGATCGGCGACTGGCCGGCCTGGCGCATCAAACTCGCGGTCCGATCGCGCGCGTCGGCGCTGGTCCAGGGCGCCGGAACGACTTCCACGGCCGGTACGAGATAGGGCGGGTTGATCGGATGGGCGACCAGACAGCGCTCACGGGTGCGAAGATGCTCGCTGAACAAGGACGGCAGGATCGCCGAGGTCGATGAGGCGAGCACCGCGTCGGCGTCGGCATGCTGTTCCAGTTCGCTGAAGACCGCGCGCTTGATCGCCAGATCTTCGGGCGTGTTCTCCTGCACATGCACCGCGCCGTCGAGCGCGGCGGGCAGGGAGGGCGCCAGGGCGATGCGGCGAAGCACGGCCTCGGGCGTCGCGCCGTTCAAAAGGTCGAATTCGGCCAATGATGGCAGGACCTCGGCGATATAGGCCCGCGCGCTTTCGGGAGCGCCGTCCTGGCGGTCGAACAGCGCGACGTCGTGCCCGGCGCGGGCGAAGGTGATGGCCCAGGCGCGGCCGATCAGGCCGCAACCGACGATGGCGATCTTGGTCATGGATTCTCCTTGCCGTTCAGAGCCAAAGGACCTCCCGGCGCAGATCGAGATCGCGCGCCAGCGGCCGGGCGGGTCCTTCATGCACGACGCGACCGCGTTCGAGCACTGTCACCCGATCGGCGAGATTGAGCACGAGATCGAGATGATGATCGACGATCAGGATCGAAACCTCGCTGCGCAGCTTGTCGAAGGCATCGAACAGCTCTTCGGTGATCGCCGGGGACAATCCCTCGAAGGGTTCGTCCAGCAGCAACAGCCGGGTGTCGCCGACGAGCGCGCGGGCTACCGCGACCATCTGTTGTTCGCCGCCCGACAGGCGGTCGGCATCGATGTCGAGCCGTTCGCGAAGCCGCGGAAAGAATTCGAGCACCCGTTCCTCGGTCCAGTGGCGGCCATTGCCGGTCAGCCGCCGCAGGCGTCCCAATTCGAGGTTCTGGCGCACCGACATGCCGGAAAACAGTCCCCGGCCCTGCGGGACGTATCCAACCCCACGGCGCGCGATTTCGGCGGAGGCAAGGCCTGCGATGTTCTCGCCAGCCAAGGTCGCCTCGCCCGTCGCGGGCGGAGCGATGCCGATCAAGGTCTTCAGCAAGGTGGTCTTGCCCGCCCCATTACGGCCGAGCAGGGCGACGATCTCGCCGTGATGGACGTCCAGCGAGACGTCCGAAAGGATCTGGCTCTTGCCGTAGAAGGTATCGATCCCCTTGAGGCCGAGCAGCAGTTCCGGCCGGGCGGCCGAGACGAGTTCGCGCGCGGCGAGCGCGGCGACGCCCGAGCCGATATAAATGTCCTGGACGCGCTTGTCGGTGCGAACCTCTTCCGCGCTCCCGTCGACGAGGACCTCGCCGCCATTCATCACGGTAACGGCATCCGCCAGATCGAAGACGCGGTCGATGTCATGTTCGACCAGGAGCACCGGGATGTCGTCGGCGATCTGGCGAATCAGACGGCCGATCCGTTCGCGCTCTGCCGCGGCTAGGCCCGCCAGTGGCTCGTCCAGCAGCAGCATGCGCGGCTTCGAGGTGATGGCGAGTCCCATGTCGAGCACCCGCTGTCCGCCATAGGACAGCGCGCCGGCCTCGGCCGTCTCCATGCCGCGGACGCCGAGAAAGCGGATGATCTCTGCGGTTTCCTGATTGATCGCCGTGATCCCTTTCGCGCCGATCCACGGATTGAACCGGCTGGCGTGGGTCGCCTGGACGCCCAGTCGCAGGTTCTCCTCGACGCTGAGGGTCGGGAAGAGATTGGTGATCTGGAACGAGCGGGCCAAACCCCGGCGGCAGACCGCCTCGGGCGGCAGGCCCGCAATGCTCTCATCGCCAAGGGTCACCTTGCCGCGACTGGGCGCGAACATGCCGGAGATGAGGTTGAACGCGCTCGTCTTGCCGGCGCCGTTGGGACCGATCAGCGCATGCAGGGTTCGATTGCGGACGATGAAGCTTGCGTCGCGCACCGCCTGGACGGAGCCAAAATTCTTGGCCAACCCGGCGACGCGAAGCAGCGGCTCGCGGTCGGCATCCTTGCGGCGCAGAAAGGCGGGCAGCGGTTCGCCCTCGGCGATGCTGCGGTTGGCCATCGCGGCGGCGCCCGTGCGCTTCGGCAGGAACGGGTCGATGATGCGCCCGGCCACGCCCACGAGACCGGAGGGCGAGAACATGATGAAACCGACGAACAGCAGGCCGAAATAGAACAGCCAATCGCCGGTCCATTGCGACAGGAACTCGCGGAACAGCACGTAGAACAGCGCGCCGAGGGCCGGGCCGAGGAAGCTGCGCGAGCCGCCGATCAGCACCATCGCAAGGAGTTCGCCGGAAAAGGCCGGCGATACGGGGTCGGCCGAAGCGAAGCGGTGATGGAAGAGAAACAGGACGCCGGCAAGGGCGGTGACAGTCGCCGAGACGACGAAACAGATCAGCTTGTAGGACGGTGTCGCGTAGCCGAGGAAGCGCGCCCGCTCCTCGTTTTCCCGGATCGCGACGAGAACCGTGCCGATCGGCGAGCGGACGAAGCGCTGCAGTCCGAAGAATACGGCGAAGACCACGATGGCGGCGAGCACGTAATAGGAGTCGCTGTTCACCGTCGAGAGGCCGAACGGGGCCGGGCGGGTAATGCCGCCGAGGCCGTTTTCACCGCCGGTCACCTCCGTCCAGCGAAATGCGATGGCGTAGCCGAGGGCCGTGAGGGCGAGGGTCAGCAGCGAGAAATAGACGCCCTTGCGCCGCAGGATCAGGAAGCCAAGGACGGTGGCCATGATCGCCACGGTGGCGATCGAGATCAGCGCCGGCAGCAGCATCTGGTCAGGAAACCAGTGGAGATGGGCCAGCGCGGCGGCGTAGACGCCGATGCCGAACCACAGCCCGTTGCCGAAGGAGATCAGCCCGGTGTAGCCGAACAAAAGATTCAGCGCGAGCGCGGCCGTGGCGAGCACGATCACGTCGATGGCGGAATCGACCGTCAGGCCGATCGCTTCCATGAAGAACGGCAGGACGACAAGCGCCGCCAACGCGATGACGATGTTGAGAGACCGTGACAGCATGGGAGCGCCCTACTCGAACCTGGCGATCCGCTCGCCGAATAGGCCGCGAGGCCTGACGAGCAGCACGAGCAGCATCAAAATGTACATCGAGGCTTCGGCGGCCGGCGGATAGAAATAGATGGTTAGCCCTCGGACCACTCCGACGAGGAGCGCCGCGACGATCACCCCCCAGAACGACCCCAGCCCACCGATCACCACGACCACGAAAGCGGGGATGAGAATCTCGGCTCCCATGGCCGGGTGAATGCCGGTGATGGGCGCCATCATCGTTCCGGCCAGTCCGGCGAGGCCGAGGCCAAGGGCGGCGACGGCGGTCAGATACGGCTTCAGGGAGATGCCGAGCGCGCCGACCATGTCGGGCGCCTGGATGCCGGCCCGCACGATCCGGCCGAACGGCGTTCGCTGCAAGAGCAGCCAGAGACCGGCCACCGCGGCGGTGGCGACGATCAGGATGGCGAAGCGATAGCGCGAATAGATGAAGTCGCCGATAAAGATCTGGCCGCTGAGAAATTGCGGGATCGAAAAGGGACGCGGGCTCGCGCCGAAGATCATGCGAAGCGACTGCTCGATGACCATGGCGAGCCCGAAGGTCAGCAGCAGGCTCAGCGCCGGATCGGCTTTGTAGAAAGGCCGCAGGAAGACCCGTTCGACCCCCACGCCGATAACCGCCACCAAGAGCGGCGCGGCCACGAAGGCCGGATAGCCGATGGTGTCGAACAGCAGGACGACCAGATACGCGCCGATCGCGTAGAAACCGCCATGCGCCAGATTAACGATGCCGCCGAGCGAAAAGATCAGCGACAGGCCGAGCGCGATCAGCAGATAATTGACGCCGACGAACAGGCCATTGACGACCTGTTCGAGGACAAAGATGGCTTCCAGGGGCAAGGTACGACCCTCAGCGGTGATCGGAAGACTTCAAAACCCGTCGGCGCGACGAGCGGCGCCGCGCCGACGAACCCGATACGACGAACCTATGCGGCGTTGAAGCTACAGGCGTTCTCGGCCTCGGTCGGCGCGATCGCCTCCAGATCGTCGCCTTCGCCCGGCACCGCCGCGCCGAGCAGCATCAGATCCCACTCGTCCTCCAGCTGGTCGAGTGGCTTGGCCGTCATTGTGTACATTTCCTGGATGAGCTGGTGGTCGCGCTTGCGGAAATAGCCCTCGCGCGCCTTCAGGATATCCAGTTTCGGCTCGCCCTCGAAATACTCCAGAACGGCGTCGGTCTCGGTCGACTTGGTCTCGGTCATCGCCTGCGCGACCAGCTTGGTGGCGAGATAATCGCCCCAGGCCTGGTTGTCTGGCGGTTTGCCCCATTTGGCGGTGAAGGCCTGGACGAATGCCTGCGCGCCGGGGTTCTCCAGCTTGTGATGCCACACGACCGGCCATTCGCCACCGAAATTGCCCTTGCCGGCGCCCCAGGCGACGGCGGTGTCGAAGCCGAAACCGCCATAGGGAAAGTCGAGGCCGTACTCGGTATACTGCTTGACGAAATTGGTGATCTGATTTCCGGCGAGGTTGGAGATGATGAGATCGGGTTTCGCCTGCCGGATCTTCAGGATGTAGGCGCTGAAATCGGTGGCGTCGGTCGGAACCAGATCCTCCCATGCGACGGTGCCGTTGTTGGCTTCGATGAAGTTCTTGCCGACGCGGGAAAGATCCTGGCCGTAGGCGTAGTCGGCGGTGAGGAAGTAGATCTTCTTGCCGTCGATCAGGCCGTCGCGCAGGAAGGCGGAGCCGACCCCCTTCACATATTGGGAGTTCGACGCCTCGACGTGGAACATGTAGCGGCTGCAGTCGCTGCCGCGCAGGGCATCGGAGTTGCAGCCGGTGTTGAAGAACAGCTTCTTGTTCCGTTCGACGACCTGCGCGATCGCGAGGCCGGACGCCGAGCTGATTTCGCCGATGATGCAGGCGACGTTGTCGCGGGTGATATAGCGCTCGGCCTTGGTCGACGCCGTGGCCGGATTGACGCTGTCCTCCATCAGGAGCTCGATCTGGCGGCCGTCGATGCCGCCGGCGGCGTTGAGTTCCTCGACCGCCAGCTGGACGCCGAGCTGGGCGTATTCGCCGAGGGGCCCGAGAAAGCCGGTCAGCGGCGTCAAATGGCCGATCTTGACGACCTCGCTTTGTGCCCGGGCGATAAAGGGTGTTCCGAGGCCGGCGACGAGCGCCGCCGTGCCGATGCCCTTGATGACCTGTCTGCGGTGGGGCCGGATATGCGAACTGGACATTCTTCTTCCTCCCAATGGATCCGTCTGAAGGGGCTCCCTCGGCTCGTGATCCGCGGGACCCGCGGGGACGGCCTGCTGTCCCTCCACTCAGATTGTCATTTGTGATCACACATGACACATCTAGCAAAACGTGCTTTCGTGTCTGAGTCCAGCCATAAGGTTGGCAAACGAGGAATTTATTTCATGAGCGTCGTCGAGACGGGTATCGCCGACAAGATGCCGCGGGTGTCGCGGGTCACGCTCGGAGAGCACGTCTACCGTGATCTGCGGGAGCTGATTCTGGCGGGGCAGGTGGCGCCCGGCGAGAAGTTCACGCTGCGCGGCCTGGCCGAGGCCGTCGGCACCAGTCCGATGCCGGTGCGCGAGGCAGTCGGCCGGCTATCGGCGGAAGGGGCGCTGGAAATCCTGCCGAACCGGGCGATCCGGGTGCCGATCATGACCCGCGAGCGGTTCGGCGAATTGACGATCATCCGCATGGAAGTGGAAGGTCTCGCCGCTCAGTTCGCGGCGGAACGGGCCGACGCCGCGCAGATCGCCGTCGCTTGCGCCCATCACGAACGCTTTGCCGCCGAGAGCCGGCACCGCGACCCCGACGGGGCGGTCGCGCTGAAGGCCAACAAGGAGCTGCATTTCGCCGTCTATGCGGCGGCGGACATGCCGCAACTGCAACAGATCATCGACGGGTTGTGGCTGCAGGTCGGGCCGGTCATCAACCTCGATCTGCGCGCTAGCGGGCGCCGGCTGAAAGAGGTCGAGGCCCACAAGCACCATGCCCGGCTCATCGCGGCGCTGAAGGCAAGGCAGGCCGATGAGGCCCGCGCCGCCGTCGCGGCGGATATCCGGGACGCGGCGGATTTCATCCTGGCGAACGGCAATCTGCCGTCCGCCTCAATCTGAGAACGAGAGTGACGATGGTATCGGACATAGCCGGTTTGCGGGTATTGGTGACGGCGGGCGCGTCGGGCATCGGGCTGGAGATGGTGCGGGCCTTCCAGGCCGGCGGCGCGCGCGTGCATTACTGCGACATCAGCGATGGGGAGGGGCCCGGAACCGACCTCGATGGCGTAACCGCCAGCCGGGCCGACGTCTCGGATCGCGGCGATGTCGCGCGGCTGTTCGCGGAAGTGGAGAAGACGCTCGGCGGGCTCGACGTTCTGGTCAACAATGCCGGCATCGCGGGGCCGACGGGGCGGGTCGAGGACATCGATCCCTCGGATTGGGACCAGACCCTCAACGTCAACATCACCGGCCAGTTCAACTGCACCCGTCTGGCCGTGCCGATGCTCAAGCGGAGTTCGAACGCCAGTATCGTCAATCTGGCGTCGCTGGCGGGGCGACTGGGGTTTTCCATGCGCACTCCCTACGCCGCGTCGAAATGGGCCGTCGTCGGCTTCACCAAGTCGCTGGCTATCGAGCTCGGCGAGTTCGGTATTCGCGTCAACGCGATCCTGCCCGGCTCCGTCGACGGACCGCGCATCCAATCGGTATTCGCCAACAAGGCCGCCGCGCTCGGCAAGAGTTACGAGGAGGTCGAGGCGGCGGCTCTCGCGGTGACGTCGCTCAGAAAGCTCATTCCGCCGCAGCACCTCGCGGCGATGGCGGTGTTCCTGGCATCTGCGCAAGGTTCGAGCATTTCCGGACAGGCCCTGAGCATCGACGGCGATGCACAAATGATGGTCTGACGCCTGAGCCTTGGGTTAGACGCCGGCGGCGCCCGGTCTCGAACTGCCCGCCCACCTCCTCCGTCAGCGCTTCCCGGAAATCGCGGTGATTGGGATATCCCCGCAGACGATCGCTGTTATACGGGGCGGGTCGCTATCTGAGACGTGAGGAAAATGACGGCTCTCGAGGAAACCAACGGGGCTTTGGCTGCTTTCGATGTGGTCCGTGACTGGCTGTTGGATGAGCTGGCGCCTGTTGCACCCGTCGATCTGCGGCTTGATGATGCGCTTGGCGCGATCGCCGCGGAGCCCGCACCGGCTGCGCGCGCCTCTCCGTCGCGCGATGAAGCGGCGGTCGACGGCTGGGCATTGGCGGCGCGGGATCTGATTGGCGCCTCGTCTTTCGCGCCCGCCGTGCCGGGGATTCCTCCTGTCTGGGTCGAGGTCGGTGACGTCATGCCGGCCGGATGTGACTGTGTTGTCGATGCGCAAGGTGTCGATGCGCAAGGACCGCTCGTCCAGGTCCTCACCGACGCCATTCCGGGACAGGGTCTGCGCCGCGCCGGCGAGGACATCGCGGTGGGGCAGTTGCCTGCAATCCCTGGCCGCAGGATCTCCGCCTTCGACATTCTTTGCGCGCGGCGGGGCGGTCTCGCGCGCTTGCCCGTCCGACGGCCGCGGGTCCGCCTGATCGATCTGGACTCCGCCGATGCCGCGCGCCTCACTGCGGATTTCGCCGAGATGAGGGCTGGATCGGCGGGCGCCGATGTCACGCGCGTCACGTGCAAGCGGGACGTGGCCTCTATCGCGAACGGCATTCTGGACGAACCTGCGGACCTGATCGTCCTCGTCGGGGGCACGGGCGCGGGCCGGAACGACCACACGCCGGCTGCCATCGCACAGGCGGGCGAACGCTTCGCCCATGGGATCGCGCTGCAACCCGGACGCACCGCCGCCTTCGGCAGGGTCGGGCATATTCCGGTGATCGCCTTGCCGGGGCAGCCGGATCAGGCGCTGGCGGTCTGGCTGGCCCTTGTCGAGCCGATCCTGCGAGCGTTGACTGGATCGGGACCGCGAGACCCGGTATTCATGCCGCTTGCGCGCAAGATATCGTCGGGAATCGGAGTTACGGAGATCGTTTTACTGAAGCAGACGGAACGCGCCTGGACGCCGCTTTCGGTCGGCGCCCTGTCCCCGGCACAGCTTGTGTCGGCGGACGCATGGTGCCTGATTCCCGCGATGAGCGAAGGCCATGCCGCTGGTACGCCGGTCGCCGGATTTTCTCTCCACGAGGAGCCATGACGAAGAATTTCACAATCGCGTCGAACGCCCCGACCACAGCCCGCAGCGGGGGCGTGGAGCAGGAGCAGTTCCTGTCGATCCTGTCACGCGAAGAGGCGTTTCAACGATTCGAAGCGGCTGTATTCCCGCGCGCGTTGGCGAGCGAGCAATGCGCGCTTCAGGACGTTCTGGGCCGAGTGCTTGCGGCCGATATCGTCTCGCCAATCGACGTGCCGTCTTTCGATCGGTCCAATGTCGACGGGTTCGCGGTGCAGTCGGGTGATCTGGCGACCTGCGGTCAGGCCAAGCCTGCGCGTCTGGCTCTCAATCCCGAGACGCTCGCTTGCGGCATTGCTCCGAAATTGTCGGTGCCCAGCGGCACGGCCACGCCGATCTCGACGGGCGGGATGGTTCCGCGCGGGGCCGACGCTATCGTCATGGTCGAGCACACGCAGCCCCTTGAAGACGGAGCGGTCGAAGTCCGCCGCGCCGCCTCGGCCGGCCAGTTCATTTCCTATGCGGGCTCGGACATCGCGCGCGGCGAATTGCTGCTGCGTGCCGGGATCAGCATCGGCTCGCGCGAAATCGGCATGCTTGCCGCCTGTGGGATTGCCCGCGTGGAGATGGTGCGGAAGGTCAAGGTGGCGGTCCTGTCGACCGGCGACGAGCTTGTGCAGCCCGGTGAGGCGCTCGGTCCCGCGTTGGTCTACGACACCAACGGCGCGATCGTCGCCGCGGCCATTTTCGAGAATGGCGGCGTGCCGGATTTCCTCGGCGCGTTTCCCGACGACGAGGAAAAGCTGGAAGCTGCTATGCGCGCGGCGCTGGAAACCCACGACATGGTTATCCTGTCCGGCGGCACCTCGAAGGGCGCTGGTGACGTCAGCCATCGCATCGTCGATAGGCTGGGTGAGCCGGGGATCATCGCGCATGGCGTCGCGCTGAAGCCCGGAAAGCCGCTTTGTCTGGCGGTCTGCGACGAAAAACCGGTGGTGATCCTGCCGGGCTTCCCGACATCCGCGATGTTCACGTTTCACGACATGGTCGCGCCGATCCTGCGGCGCATGGCCGGCCTGCCGCCGCGTGCCGAGACGCGGGTATCAGTGCGCGTTCCCGTGCGGATCGCGTCCGAACTAGGCCGCACCGAATTCGCGATGGTGTCGCTGGTTCAGGGCGATGACGGGTTGATCGCCTATCCGACCGGCAAGGGGTCCGGCGCCATCACGTCGTTTTCCCAGGCGGACGGGTTTTTGCGCATCGAAGCGCTGGCCGACCATCTGCCCGCGGGGGCGCAAGCCGAGGTCACGCTGTTCACGCCGCATGTGCGGATTCCCGATCTGGTCATCATCGGCAGCCACTGTACCGGCCTCGACCCGATCCTGGCGCCGCTGGCCCGCGACGGGCTGACGGTACGCTCCCTCGCGGTCGGCAGTCTGGGCGGCCTTGCTGCGGCCAAGCGCGGCGAGTGCGATCTTGCGCCGATCCATCTCTATGATCCTGAAACCGACAGCTACAACACGCCGTTCCTGGTCGAAGGTCTGGAACTGGTTCCCGGCTGGCGGCGCATGCAGGGGATCGCGTTCCGCCTCGGCGATCCGCGTTTCGAGGGCGCTGGCGCAAACGAGGCCGTCGCCAACGCACTCGCCGATCCGGAATGCCTGATGGTCAACCGCAATCAGGGTGCGGGCACGCGGATTCTGATCGACCGGCTGCTGGGCCAGAACCGCCCCGGCGGCTACTGGAACCAGCCGCGCTCGCACAACGCGGTGGCGGCCGCGATCGCGCAAGCACGTGCCGACTGGGGCGTGACTATCGAGCCGGTGGCGCAAGCGGCGGGGCTCGGCTTCATCCCGCTCACCGAGGAGTCTTATGATTTCGTGCTGGTTTCGGCGCGGAAACAGCGGAGCGCGGTCCAAGCGTTCCTGTCGGCGCTCCACGCTCCGGAAGGCCGCGAGGCGTTGAAACAGGCGGGTTTCCGGCCCGCCTGATTGTCAATCGGGAAGCAGAGCCGCCAGAGTCTCGGCTTCGTCAATATCCTCGACCGTATTGGCGTTGAAGAAGGGATCGACCGGCTCTTTCGGCCAGGCGACCGTCGCCAGGCGATAGCGCGCCGTCCATCGGTCGATCTTGCGCATGTCCTCGCGGACAAGGGCGTCGCGCAATTCGTCGCGCAAGGCGACCTTCCAAAGACCGATCACCGGATGCGACCAGCCACCGGACGCGGCGACCGCCAGATCGGCGTTCTCGGCCTCCCGAGCCTCCTCAAGACGGGCCACGAGATCGCGCGGCAGGAACGGACAATCGCCCGCCACGCTTACGACCCATGCGGTGCCGGGCCGATTCTCCGCGGTCCAGTCGAGCGCCGCCAGAATGCCGGCGAGCGGTCCGGGGTAGTCTTCGAGCGTGTCGGCAACCACCGGCAGGCCGAAGGCCGCAAAGCGGGCCGGGTCGCCATTGGCGTTGAGGATCAGTTCGGCGCATTGCGGCGCGAGGCGATCGACGACATGCGACAGGATGGTGCGTCCGCCGATCGCCCGCATCGGCTTGTCGCCGCCGCCCATACGCCGCGCCAAACCGCCGGCGAGGATGACGCCGATCGGCAATGTCGCATCACTCGTCATAGCCGGCGCCTTTTCGCTTGCTGCGCGAGGGTTCGTCCTCGACGGTCGCGATGTCCTGGTCAAAGACGATCCGGTCATCGCCCGACAGCGCCGCGAAACGCTTGCCCCGCGCACGGCCGACCAGCGTCAGGCCGACCTGCCGCGCCAGCGCCACGCCCCAGGCGGTGAAGCCGGAGCGCGAAACCAGGATCGGGATGCCCATCCGCACGGTCTTGATTGTCATTTCCGAGGTGAGCCGGCCGGTGGTGTAGAGGATTTTGTCCGCCGCATCGATCTTGTGGCTGAACATCCAGCCGGCGATCTTGTCGACTGCGTTGTGCCGCCCGACATCCTCCATGTAGCAGACCGGCTCGCCCTTCACGCAAAGGACGCAGCCGTGGATCGCTCCGGCTTCCAGATACAGCGAGGGGGTCGTGTTGATCGTTTTCGTCATCGCGTAGAGCCACGAGGTGCGGAGCTCCGCGGTCGGCAGCTCGATGTCATCCAGCGCCTCCATCAGGTCGCCGAATGCGGTGCCCTGCGCGCATCCCGATGTCAGGGTCCGCTTTTTCAGCTTTTGCTCGTAATTGGTGCCGCGCTCGGTCCT
The DNA here is from genome assembly GCF_036549515.1 of Aurantimonas sp. E1-2-R+4. Taxonomy (NCBI): domain Bacteria; kingdom Pseudomonadati; phylum Pseudomonadota; class Alphaproteobacteria; order Hyphomicrobiales; family Aurantimonadaceae; genus Aurantimonas; species Aurantimonas sp. E1-2-R+4. The sequence goes on from NZ_JAZHLK010000013.1 coordinate 36,834, forward strand.
TACGACCACCACCTCGAGATCCTCGTCATATTCGACGCTGGTGACCACATCGTCAGGCTTCAGCATGTTCTGGTTCAACAGATAGCCGAGCGCCAGATAATCCGGATAGTCGTTGATCGTCATCATCGTGACGATCTCCTGGGCGTTGAGATAGAGCGTCAGGGCGCGCTCGACGGGGACGCTGAGTTCCACCGGCGCGCCGGTCTGGTCGATGCCCGTCACCCGCTCCGTCAGGCGCGAATTGCCGGGATCCGGCATGACGACGCCGACCGAGGCGCGATCCTTCAATTCCTGCATGGTGTTCCTATTGCCAGTCTATGATGTGAGTGGGCGGCGTCGCCGGCCGCGGAAGATTGCGGCATAAGGTTAGAGTGTTGTTACCATGTCATATAGTGCGCATTACAGGGCGCCCGGTCATTCCCGGCGATGGCGCGACGAATACGGGTTTTAGACGATGGCTCAACTTTCGGACGATTGCTTCGCATTCGGCAGACCGATGATGACGGTGGCCGAGACGGTCGCACTGATCACATCGCGGGTGCTACCGCTTGCGGAAACCGAATCGATTCCACTCTGTGACGCGGACCGACGGATTCTCGCCCGTGACCTGATCGCGTCGATAGCGTTGCCGCCTTATGCCAATTCCGCGGTCGACGGCTATGCCATGCGTGGCGTCGACCTTCCGGCGACAGGGGAGCGCGGCTTTCAGGTCAGCGGACGGATTCAGGCGGGTTCGGGGGAGAGGGTCACCGTAGCGCCCGGTGAGGCCGTGCGGATATTCACCGGTGCGCCGATGCCGGCCGGCGCCGATACGGTCTTTATGCAGGAGGATGTGCGGCTCGGCGATTCCGGCGAGGTGACCCTTCCCGCCGGTCTGACGATCGGCGCCAATATGCGGCCCGTGGGCGAGGACGTCGAAGCGGGGGCGGTCGTCTTGAAAGCCGGCCGTCGCCTGCGTCCCCAGGACATCGCCCTCGCTGCCGCGCTGGGTGAGATCCGGGTAGACGTCAGCCGCCGTGTCCGCGTCGCGGTGTTCTCGACCGGCAACGAGATCGTCGCCGCCGGTACACCGCGTGGACCGACGCAGCTTTTCGATTCCAACCGGTTCATGCTGATGGCGATGCTCGGGCGGCTCGGCTGTGCGATCACCGACCTGGGTATTCTGCCGGATGATCGGGCCGCGATCACGGACACACTGAGGAAGGCGTCATCGGCGCACGATCTGATCCTGACCTCCGGTGGTGTGTCGACAGGAGAGGCGGATTTCGTCAAAGACGCAGTGGAAAGCGCCGGGTCGCTGGTGTTCTGGCGCGTCGCGATCAAGCCGGGACGCCCGGTGGCGATGGGCGTTATTGACGGGACGCCGTTCATTGGGCTGCCGGGCAATCCGGTGGCGAGCTTCGTCACCTTCGCCTATATCGCGCGACCGGCGATTTTGGCGCTTTCCGGAGCCGGGCGCAAGCCGATCGTCTCGACGCCGGTCCGGACAGCGTTTTCCTATAAGAAGAAAAAGGACCGCCGCGAATATGTGCGTGTCAACCTGCGCCCTGCCGCAAATGGATCGGTGGAAGCCGTGAAGTTTCCCCGCGAGGGTGCCGGCCTGCTGTCGTCGCTGGTCGAGACGGACGGGCTCATCGAGCTTGCCGAGGACGTGACGCAGATCCAGCAGGGCGATATCGTGGGCTTCATTCCCTATTCGAGCCTCTACTGACAAAGCGATTGACGACGCCGGCCGCCTCGGCCAACTTGCCCGCCATGCCCGTTACAACCAAACTCGATCTCGTCGGTCTGAAATGCCCCTGGCCGGCCCTGAAAACCCGCAAGGCGCTCGGCGGTCTCGCCGCGGGCGATCGCCTCGAAGTCCATTGCAGCGATCCGCTGGCGACGATCGACATCCCGAATCTGATCCGCGAGACCGGCGATAGCGTCGAGATCACCGATCGGGGTAAAGACCGCGTGGTTTTCCTGATCGAAAAGCGCCAGGAAGCCGCTGTATCGGGGTAGCGCGCCAAAGCCGGACCAGTTGGACGGGGGAGGGCCCGCTTCCGGCCCGGCTCAGGCGCCGCGCGGAGGCCTTACTCGAAGACGATCGACGGCCCGCCGCTCATCTGGCGCTCCTCCAACACCCTGGTCCATGCCTTCTCGGCGATCTCCCGATAGATTTTCGCATGCGCGCCATCCGGATCGGAAACGACGATCGGCGTGCCGCCGTCGGACGTCTCGCGGATGGCCATGTCGAGCGGCACCTCGCCGAGGAACGGCGCGCCGATTCGTGTCGCTTCCTTGCGCGCTCCGCCATGGCCGAAAATGTCATGCTGGCTGCCGCAACTCGGGCAGATGAAATAGCTCATATTCTCGACGATGCCGAGGATCGGGACATCGACCTTTCGGAACATGGCGAGGCCCTTGCGAGCGTCGATCAGAGCAAGATCCTGCGGCGTCGAGACGATGACCGCGCCGGCCAGCGGCACGTTTTGGGCCATGGTCAGCTGGGCATCGCCGGTGCCGGGCGGCATATCGACGACGAGCACGTCGAGTTCGCCCCATTCGACTTCGCGCAGCATCTGGGTCAGCGCGGAGATGACCATTGGCCCGCGCCAGATCATCGGGGTTTCCTCATCGACGAGGAAACCCATCGACATGACCTTCAGGCCGTAGCCCTCCATCGGCTTGAGAATGCGGCCGGACACCGTCTGCGGCCTGCCGGAAATATGCAGCAGACGGGGCATGGAGGGACCGTAGATGTCGGCATCCAGAATGCCGACCTTCAACCCGTTCGCCTGAAGGCCGAGGGCCAGATTGACCGAAGTGGTCGACTTGCCGACGCCACCTTTGCCCGAGGCGACGGCGATGATCGCGCCGATGCCGGGAACTCCGGCCTTTGCCGGCGGGGTTGGTCTGGCGTGAGCGGCGTGGGCCGCCATTGGCGGGGGCACGGCGGCGGCTTGCTGGGCGCTCGGTGCCGGACGCACGGCCGACGCGGAGGCGGAGCCGCTGCGCTCGGCGGTCAGCGCGACGACCGCCTTCTCGACGCCCTCGGCGTTCATCGCCGCCTTTTCGGCGGCGGCGCGCAAGGGTTCCAATTCCTCGGCACGGTCGGCCGGCACCGTCAGCGAAAAGAACGCCTTGCCGTCGGCGAGGAAAATTTCCGAGACCAGGCCGAGATCGACGATGTTACCGCTCAGGTCGGGTCCCTTGACCCGCTTGAGCTGCTCCAGAATGTTGTCCTTGCTGATTGCCAACTGAACTCTCGCTGTTATGGAAGTCTGGACCGTCACATACGGCAAATGCGGTCGCGCGGCCAATCGCGCTTCGTGATTGCAGATAATGCCGGCCGCCGGGACGCGCCAGGAGGAGACACGGATATGCCGTCGCAGGGAAATGGCACGCAAGGGCAAGCGAGCGAACCGCTGGAAACGAGCAGCCCGGAGGCATTCGTCAGGCTGGCCGACCGATTCATCGATGTCGCCAACCGCGCCAATCGGAAGGTCCCCGCGACGGACATTCACATGGCCTTCCTCTATGCCGCGGCGCGCTACAATGCCCATGTCGGGCGCAATGTCCGCGATGTCGCAGACCACGAGGTGTACGTCGAGGAAATGGCGGGCATCTACAAGGAAATGCTGCGGACACATCTGGCCGATCCGGACGTGTGAACGGAGGGCCGACCGAGGCCCCGAAGCCTCAGTCCTACCCCTCCAGGCGGCTGCGTATAGACACGCGCCGTCGCGGCTGTTCCGCCTCTTCCGGCTCGATAGATTGCACAGGCGCGAACGCGAGTTCATCCGCCTCATCGCTTTCGATGGCGATCTCGACGGGCGGTTCTTCTTCGCCCGTTGACGCCGCCGTTGCGCCTTCTTCGTCGCCAGCAATCGTTGGAGCTTCGGCGTCGCGCATCTCCTCCACGGGATCGGCTTCACCGGCGACCGGCTCGTCAACCATGACGTCGCGCGACATGCGGCCGGTCGCCTGCTGGATCTCCTGCTCTTCGACGCTCAGAAAACCGCGCCCGACCTGCCAGAGGGACTTGTAGGCATTGTGCGCGGGATTGCGGAAATCCTCGTCATAGTCGTTAAGACCGTCGAGATTGGCGAAAACGGGATTGGTTCGCCATAGCTTCCGCAAGGCTTGCTTGCGCAAAAGCTCTGGAACGCCGCGCCTAAGGAAGAGCGAAAAATCGTCGCCCTGAACCAGCGAATCGATGTCGACCGCTTCGGCGGCGATGCGGTTCTCCTCCGCTTCCGGATCGGGCGAGTCGGCTTCGACGACCGGCGTGACATCGTCGGGCGCGATTTCTACCGCCGGTTCGATCTCGTCGGGCTCGCGCTTGCGCCGCGACCAGCGCGACAAGAAGCCTTCTGTCTTGCCGGCGTCGTCAACCATCGTACTTGCCTCCAGCCGGTCGCTCGCGATGAAGGAAGATCGGCTCCTGGCCGAATTTGTGCGCGTCCGTATCGAGCTTGTCGCGCCGCCGCTTCTTGAACACCTCTTCCTTGTGATAGCGATCGACGAAATCCATGATCGCCCCGGCAATTTCAGGCGGCATCGCGACCCGCTCGACGATGTCCTCGGCGCTGTCGTCGTAGTCCTGCGCCAGATAGGGCGAGGCGGTCACCGAATGGACAAACCACGGCAATGGGTGGGTATCGTCCTCAGAGCGCCGCAAGATGACGAATAAGGCCGGTGTCTGGCTGTTGAAATTATGGACATAGGCCTCGGTGTCGGCGGCGTGGCATGTGAGATTGTGGACGCCCATGAAATAGCGGGTCATGGTGTCGTCGCGCAGAAGTTCATCGCCGGCCGAAAAGTTCCCGGAAGCGGGCGTCACACCGACCGGAATCCAGTACTCCTTCGCCCATTTCGAGACCGATCGCCGCTTCTCGGCGAGCACTCCCAACATGATCGTCAACTCCCGGGCCAAACAGGGTCATCCTTTCGTATGAGACGGGCGCATTTGCGCGCTTCCGCCGATAGAATAACGTGTTAAGGCTCGCTCACAAGGGAGAAGCCATGTCTGCAAAGAGTAAACGGGTCCTGATCTGCAATTGCGAGAAGTCCATGAAAATGGATGGGAAAGCCATTGCGCGCGCGTTTGGCGAGACGGAACTGACCGTTCATACCAATCTTTGTCGCAGCCAGATCGGCGTTTTCGAAGGCGCACTGGAGTCCGGCGACGAGATTGTCGTCGCGTGTACACAGGAAAGCCCGCTCTTTGCCGAAGTCGCGGAAGAGGGAGGACGCGAGGTCGCGGCCTTCGTCAATATTCGCGAGACCGCCGGCTGGACGACGGACAAGACGTCGACAGCGCCGAAGATGGCCGCGCTGATCGCCGCTGCCTCCCTGCCGATCAAGCCGGCCCGTCTGCGCACCATCGCCAGCGACGGGCTGTGCCTCGTCATGGGCGAGGGGCAGGCGGCCTTCGACGCCGCCGCGATGCTCAATCGGTCCCTTTCGGTCACGCTGCTCCTGACCGGAGCCGACGATATTCTGCTGCCGGCCGTTCTCGATTTTCCCGTGTTCCGCGGCAAGGTCTCCATGGCGCATGGCTCGCTCGGCGCGTTCGACGTCGTCGTCGATGGCTATGCGGCGATGCTGCCCTCTTCGCGCGGCGAGCCGCAGTTCGGCCTCGCCCGCGATGGCGCCAAATCAAATTGCAGCGTCCTGTTCGACATGACCGGCGACGCCGCCCTGTTTCCGCGGCCGACGGGTCGCGACGGCTACTTCCGAGCTGAGCCGCGTGATCCGGCCGCCGTCATGCGCGCCGTTTTCGAGGCGAGCGCCTATGAGGGCGAGTTCGAAAAGCCGATCTATGTCTCCTACGACGCCTCGATCTGCGCCCATGAGCGGTCGAAAAAGACCGGCTGCACGAAATGCATCGACAATTGTCCGCCGAGCGCGATCACGCCGGCGGGCGACGAGGTCCTGATCGACGCCGATATCTGCGGTGGTTGCGGCAATTGCGCCGCCCATTGCCCGACGGGCGCCGTCTCCTACGATTATCCGGCGCGCACCCAACTGGTCGAGCGCGTCCAGACGCTGGCGCAGACCTATCTCGCCGCAGGTGGAAAATCGCCGGTCCTCTTGGTTCACGATCGCGGACATGGCGCGCCGCTGATCAATGCCATGGCGCGGCTCGGCCGCGGCCTGCCGGCCAACGTCATTCCGCTCGAACTGCACTCGGCTACCGGCGTCGGACATGATCTGATGGCCTCGGCGCTGGCCACCGGGTTCCGCTCTCTGGTGGTGCTGGTCGATCCGCGTAAGGCGGGCGAGTTGGATGCGCTGAATGAGGAGATCCTTCTCGTCGATGCATTGACCGGCGGGATGGCGCTCGGAGACGGTCGCGTTCTGGTCCTCGACGCAGGCGATCCCGATCTCGTGGAATCGGCTCTGTACGACCTGCAACCCGCAGCGGAAATCGCGCGTACGGCTTTTGCGCCGGTGGGCGGCAAGCGGGAGGTGGCACGGGCCGCCATCGCGATCCTCGCCAAGGCGGGGCATGCGGAGTCCGACCTCATCCAACTGCCCGAATCCGCCCCCTATGGCGCGATCAACGTCGACCAGGAACGCTGCACGCTGTGCATGGCCTGCGTCTCGGCCTGTCCCGCCGACGCGCTGCGCGACAATCCTGACAAGCCGCAATTGCGGTTTGTCGAATCGGCCTGCGTCCAGTGCGGCATCTGCGCGGCCACCTGCCCGGAGACGGCGATTTCGTTGGAGCCGCGCTATAATTTCGCGCCGACCGTCATGCAGCCAGTGACGTTGAACGAGGACGAGCCGGCCGAATGCATCCGCTGCGGCACACCATTCGCGGCGCGCGGCATGCTTGACAAGGTCAAGGAGAAACTCGGCGGCAAGCACTGGATGTTCCAGAGCGAGGAGCGTGTCGCGCTGTTGCAGATGTGCGAAAGCTGTCGGCTCGAAGCCCTGGCCGCCGACGGTGGCGATCCCTTCGCGATCGCCCACCGGTCCCGAATTCGCACCACCGACGATTATCTCGAGGCCGGCAAGCGCGGACTGTCGATCGACGATTTCTTCAGCGAGGACTGACCGAAGTTCCTCAGTTGCGGTCGTAGCAGAGCGAGCGCGCCTGCGAGCGGGACTGCTCGGCGGCGTCCGCGCTGATCATACCTTGCTCGACCATCGCGTCGATATCGGCGCTCCGTTTGTCGATACAGGCGGCTACCTCGTCCGAGACGGTCAGTTTCTGAAGTCGCTCGGCCCGTTCTCCGACGGTCGACACCCATCCCTCGGTGTTCAGCCAGAGGAAATAGGCACCGATTGCGAGCAGGACCGCGAGCAGCAACGCCACGAGCCGCATCCACGGGGTATTCACGATCTTTGTCGATGAGGTCGTCATATCGTTTCCTTGCTCACTGTATGCCCGGTGTCAGGGGAAGGTTCGTCAACAGGTTTTGCGGTTTCAGTCGAATGAGATTATCGCCCGACGCCGCGAGGCCCAGATAAGCCGGCTTGCCCCGCATCGTCTCGATCAGGCGGTCGGATTCCAGGAACTCCATGCGATACAGCGCGGCGATGCGGTTGAGACGGTTCTCGTCGACCTGCTCCCCCTCATAGAGCCCGTTGAGTATCAGCGTTGCTTCCGCGTCGAGGCCGATATGCCAGGTCCAGCGCTCGTCGCTGATCGCCTGCATGGCCTGCACGCGCACCGGCAGCCGCATGAAATGACCCACCCATCGTTCGATGACGCGCGCCAGCGCGTCCTGTCCCGGCTGAGTAAAGCGGAAGTCGAGCGCGAAGTTGAACTGATCGGCACGCTCCCAATAGGCGGCGGCGTTGTCCTCGGTCATCACGTCGAGCGAGACCTCGCGCATCGGCGTTCCGGCCTCGGCCAGCAAGGCTCCAAGGCCGCCGAAACCGCCGGATTCCGAATACATCTCGACCACTTCCGCGTCCGCGAGCATGAGTTGCCCATCGCTCGTCGTCGCCTTCTGGTCGCGGAAGAACAATTCGGCGGCGCGCAGCACGAAGGGATCGCGCTCATCCGCCAACAGGCCGGACAGTATGAGATGAACCATCTGCTCAATGAAGACCGGCGGCACCTGCGGTGCGCCCGGCTGAAACAGTGCCAGATAACCCGCTTCGATCGAACCATGTTTCAGCAGGTGATCGCGATAGCCAAGCACCAGGCGATAATTGTCGGCGGCGTCCGTATCGGCGATCGCGGCGAGCTCCGCGTCGAGGACCGGGATGGTCGGTGTCTCCATCAACTTTTCGAACAGGCGATGCTCGTTCTCGCAGCTCTCTTCGATCGGATGGATTTCCGGGCGCGTATAATAGGCGCGCAGGAAGTCCGGGGTCACGGCCAGCCAGCCGCTTTCGAGCCGGTGCGTCAAATGCAGCCCGGCGGATTTCCAGATAATCCGTTTCTCGTCATCGGAGTGGGCGGGTTGAGCGACCATCACGCGCCGACTCCCAAGGCTGTGCAAAGAGGGATCAGCACCGTTTGCCCTTCCGCCTGAACAAGCAGGCCGCCCTCCTCATCAAGGCCGACCATCTTGCCAGAGCGATTACCGCCCTCGACAGCCACGTCGATCTGCTGATCCAGATCGTTGGCGCGCGACAACCAGGATTGATGGGCGGTGCGGAATCCATCATGCGTCCACCCGTCGATCCATGACAGGAAGTGCCGCGCCACGGCCTCGATGATGCTGGTTCGGTCCAATTCGCCGCAACCTTCCTCGTAAAGCGCGGTCACATTCGGGTCGAGGCCGGGTTCGCCGCGCGAATTGGCCGACGTGTCGAGCGCCAGCTCGAAACCGACAACGATTTGGTCCGGAATATCGGCAGCGGCAGCGTTGTCCGGAGCGCGGAACGCGACCTTGCCGACGATCCCGCCATTGGCCAGAATCGTGCCGGGCCAGCGGAAGGTCAATGCCAGATTGGGCGGGCCGATGGCGCCCACCGCGTCGCCGAGCGCAACCATCATGACGGGGACCATCTGCGCCGCAACGACGAGAGGCGTCTCCGGTTCGAGAATGAACGCAGCCGCGGCGCGGCGTCGATCCTCGCTCCAGACGACATCTCCAGCTCCATACGAACCGGACGCTGCACCCTCCACCGCGACGGCGAAGGGATCCGCGTCCGCAGCGACCGCGTGACCGGCGAAGACAGGCGGAAATTCCGGATCGGCCAGTTGCTGGACCTCAGGCGCTGCGGTCATCACGGGAGTTGGATTTCGCCCTCGACCACATGATTGAGCGGCGCGCCCTCGGCGGTCAGGACGATCTTGACCTTTAGGGAGCCCGAGCCCGCCTTTCCCGTGCGCACCAGATCCTCGATTTCGTGCTGCGAGGTCACCCCGACCTGTTTCAGGAATTTTCTCAGCGACATGTTGAAGGCTTCTTCGCTCATCGGTTTTTTCCCTTTTCGCTTTTGTCGTGGACGAGGATGTCCAACAATTCGCCGGCCCGTTCAATCGAAAAGGTGAGCGTTTCTTGCCCGGCGTCGAGGACGAGCGCGGTGAGATAGTCGGGTTGGCCCCGCACCGGCAGATCGCCGATGGCTCGGATTCGGTCTCCCGCAGTGATTCCGGCCCGATCTTCCGGCGATCCCGGTGCCACGCGCACGACTTCGGCGCCGGGTTCTCCGGTCTCGCCGGGCGCGGGAAGCGGGCGCAGGATGACGCCCGCCGCGCGCCGGTCGATACGGCCATCTTCGGCGTCATCCAGCACCGCTTCGAGCAACCGCGCTGAGGCGACGAAATTCACGCCGAGATTGCCGTCCGACGACTTGGTGAAAATCGCGCTGGCCATACCGGCGACGTGTCCATCTTCCGTGATGAGCGGCGCTCCAGACATTCCAGGATTGATCGCCGCGTCGGTCTGGATGAAATCTTCGATACGGTTGAAGCCGACGCCACGTCGCTCGGTCGCCGAAATCACGCCGCAGGCAAGGCTGATCCCGAGGCCGAATGCGTTTCCGAGGACGCAAGCATCGGCGCCTGTCCGCGCGTCGGCGGAGAAGGCCAGGGGCGGAAGGGCATCGCTGACATGCAACAAGGCGATATCGGTATCGGCGTCACGCAGAGCGATGTCCGCGCTCCGGACGGCTCCCGAGGACAGCCGCAACCGCACCGCATTGGCACGTCCGAGCACGTGGTCCGCCGTCACGATGGTGCGGCCGTCGCGGATCGCGAACCCGGTGCCCTCGGGCTCTTCCTGGTTGATCTCGTGCGTCGGCAACACCGGAAGGACGGCGACCACGGATTGCGTCGCGACGGTTGCGATGGCCGTGCGCCAATTGCCGGCTTCAAGAGCGTCCGCCGTGCCCGCGCCAGCCGCAAACCCCGCTAAAGCCAGCGCAAGGAGAGCTGCGAGGCCGCGGGTGATGTGCATTACAGCCGGACGTTCTCCGTCGAATAGGCCTGGCTCGCCGGAGTTTCGAGGGGTTCATCGAGAAGAAACCCGACTCCGAGGGCGACGACCAGCATGATTACGATGCTCAACAAAAAGGCTCTCATCGTCGGTTCGACTCCGTCAGTTCGTGTTCTGCTGTTCGCCCGGCAGCGGCGTTGTTTCGTCCGCCGCCGTGGCTTGCAGCAAGTAGGTGATCAGTGCGTCCCGCCGTTCGACGCTCTTGAGCCGCTGGACCGGCATTTTGGTCCCCGGCGTTACGATATCCGGTCCATCGTCGAATAGCCGCGAAACCGTCTCCGGAGTCCAGACAATATCCGATTCTACCAAGGCCTGAGAATATTTGTAGCCCGGTACCGTCCCGGCCACCCTGCCGAACAGGCCGTAGAGCGTCGGTCCGGCGCGATTGGCGTCATCCGACGTCAGCGTGTGACAGACCGAGCATTTGCGCAGGAACTCGATTTCGCCGGGGCCAGCCCGGTTAACGGTTTGAAACCGGCGCGGATAGACCGACTGGATGGGCTCGCGAGGATGGCGCGGCGCGACCTGCCAACGGATCGCGAAATCGTCCAGCCCGCTGCGATAGAGCTGAGCGCCTTCAGGGGTAAACGCCAGACCCCAGACCGGACCGTATATATCGCCGTATTCCTCCACGAGGCTTCCCGAATCGGCATCGAAGACGCGAATTTTACCGTTGGCGCTGCCGGTGGCGAACCATCCCGCGCGCGGCGACGAAGCAATCGACAGGATCGGGTGCTCGTTCGATGCCAGTTCGGCGACCTCGCCAGTCGGAAGATCGATGACGCCGCTGACGCCGTTCAGCGTTCCGAAGGCCAGCAGCGAACCGCCGGGCAGGGCAGCCAGCACGTTGACGCCCCAGCCATGGGCGTAAAGCAGGCGCGAGGGGCCGGCGATCAGCCCGTCGTCGAGCGGCCACTCGCGAACCGTGCCGTCGTAACCGGCGGTGAAGAGCTGCCGGCCGTCCAATGAAAAGACAACGGCGTTCACATTGCCGCGATGACCCTCGGCGCGGGCGATTTCACGCCCCGCGGCGATATCGAAGATTCGCGCCGTGCCGTCCCAGCGGGCCGCGGCCGCAAACCGGCCGTCGAGACTCACCGCGACGTCCTGGACCTTGTCCTTGGTATCCTCGATCAGGGTTTCGAGACGGTTTTCCCGCAGATCCCAGATCGCGAACGCGCCGTCATCGGAGACGGAAACAGCCTTTGCGGCGCCGGGGACGAAGGCGACGTCATTGACGGCGGCATTGTGTCCGACCAGCCGCGCGACGATCGTGCCCTCCGGGCCCTGCATTCGCCAACGAATGATCGAATAGTCGAAGGATGCGGTCAGCGCCTCGGAGCCATCATCGGACAGGGCGATCGCCATGACGGGGCCGCCATGGCCGACGAGCTTCTCAGGCCATTCCTGCTCGCTCGAAGCGGACTGCGCCGGCGCAAAGAAGGTGAGGAGCGCTGCCAATGTCACCCGCCGGAGCGTCCGGTCCATCGCGCCTGCTTTCCGATTGTTATTCCGCGGGCTCGGGATTGGCCGCGGCCGGGGGCATGGCGTCCTTCTCGCGGAGCTCATCGACCCAAAGCGAGTGGTGTTCTCTGGCCCAGTTCAGGTCGACCTTGCCACTGCCGACAGCACCGAAAGCCCCCTCCATGCCGATGCTGCCGATATAGATGTGACCAAAGATCACGCAGATCATGAAGACGGCCATGACGACGTGCCAGACGGTGTTGAACTGTTGCTCCAGAATTGCCGAATAAGGTGGCTGCGGTAGTCCCAACAGCGCCGGGATATCAAGGCCGATCGAGGCGAGGCCGGTGAAAGTGTCGCCGAAGAAACTGTGCTCGAACGGAAACAGCAAGGCCCAGCCCGAGACGGCGAGCGAAAGCCCGCCCAGCATGACCAGCCAAAAGATAATCTTCTGGCCCGCGTTGAATTTCTTTGCTGGCGGATGGACGCCTTCGGAGAACAAGCCGCCGGCATGGGCGAGCCACACCAGATCGTGCCGGCTCGGCAGATTGTGCGCGATCCACGTGACGAATGCGATCGCCAGACCAAGCATGAAGGCGAAGGCGACGTAGTTGTGGGACAGCTTCAGGAATTCGGAGATCGGCCCGAACGCCTCCTTGCCGATCAGCGGAATGATGACGCTTCGCCCGAACGAGACGTTGAGGCCGCTGATCGCCAGGATGATGAACGACAGCGCCATCAGCCAATGGCCGGTGCGCTCGACGGTCGAGAAACGCTTGATCTTGACGCCAGACAGGCCGTGTTCGACGCGGATGCGGCCACGAATGGCGAAGAACAGCGCCAGCAGGATCAGCGTGGCGATCATGGCGAGGCCGAGATAGTCGAACATCGGTCCGTTGCGCAGCAAGCGCCAGGACTCGCCTTCGGACTGGACCAGCACCCCGGCCTTCTTGTCCGGGATCGAGACGTTGCCCGACACGCCTTGGCGGACAGCCCGCCAGATTTCCGCATCCGAGGTCGTGCCCAGGGCGTCTCCGGGCACCGCGCCGCCGGTCGGCGACCCGGTCGCGGAGATCGCGCTCTCAGGCGGTCTGACCGAACTTTGCGCCGTTCCTGCACTGGTTGCCGCCAATGTCATGAATAATGCCGCGGCAATGACGGGTGCGATCGCCGTCAGCAAACGCATCGACACAAGCCGGGTCAAGCGAGCGCGGAGCATCCTCAAGCTGGGCATTTGCTGTTCTCCTGAGCGGATCGAAAACACCGAACCCAGCATAGACTGCCGGGCAAGACGGCAAACACCGCGCCTTACTGTTCGGACAAAACGGCGGGCAGCCGGAGCCGCCCGCCGGTCACAGACGATGGCTGGCTCAGCCGCCGGTCTTCTGACCGTAGGCGGTGCCCCAACCCCAAGCCCCGGCGCCGAAGCCCCGGGCAACGACACGCTCGCGGTAGATCGCCGAAACGGTGTCACCGTCGCCGGCCAAAAGCGCCTTGGTCGAGCACATTTCCGCGCAGAGCGGAAGCTTGCCCTCGGCGAGGCGGTTGCGGCCATATTTCTGGAACTCGACCGCCGAATTGTCTTCCTCGGGGCCGCCAGCGCAGAAGGTGCACTTGTCCATCTTGCCACGCGAACCAAAATTCGACGCCTGTGGATATTGCGGCGCGCCGAACGGGCAGGCGTAGAAGCAGTATCCGCAGCCGATGCACAGATCCTTGGAGTGCAGCACTACGCCGTCGTCCGTCGTGTAGAAGCAGTCGACCGGGCACACCGCCGCGCACGGTGCGTCCGAACAATGCATGCAGGCGACCGAGATCGAGCGCTCGCCGGGCTTGCCGTCATTGATGGTAACGACACGCCGGCGGTTGACCCCCCACGGCACTTCATTCTCGTTCTTGCATGCTGTCACGCAGGCATTGCACTCGATGCAGCGCTCGGCGTCGCAAAGGAATTTCATTCTAGCCATTGTCTTATTCCTCCCTTTACGCCCGTTCGATCCGACACAGGGTCGTCTTGGTTTCCTGCATCTGGGTCACCGAGTCGTAGCCGTAGGTCTGCGCGGTATTGCAGGCCTCGCCGAGAACGTAGGGATCCGCCCCTTCCGGATATTTCGAGCGAAGATCGACGCCCTGGAAATAGCCGCCGAAGTGGAACGGCGTGAAGACGACGCCTTTGCCGACACGTTCGGTGATCATCGCCATGATGCGGATCTTGCCGCCCTCCGGACTGTGCAGCCAGACCGTGTCGCGATCACGAAGGCCCATATCGTTGGCATCCGACGGATTGATCTCGACGAACATGTCCTGTTGCAATTCGGCAAGCCAGGGGTTCGACCGCGACTCGTCGCCGCCGCCCTCATATTCGACCAGCCGCCCCGATGTCATGATCATCGGGAAGTCCTTGGAGAAGTCGTTCTTCTGGATCGACGCATAGGCCGTCGGCACGCGCCAGAAGGTCTTGTCCTCATAGGTCGGATAGTCGGTGACCAGGTCGCGGCGCGGCGTGTAGAGCGGCTCGCGATGGATAGGGACGGGGTCGGGGAAGGTCCACACGACCGCCCGCGCCTTGGCGTTGCCGTAAGGCGTGCAACCGTGTGCGATGGCGACCCGCTGGATGCCGCCGGAGAGGTCGGTTTTCCAGTTCACGCCGCCGATCTTCTTCTCGTAGTCGGACGGAAGTTCGCCTTGATCGGACGTTTCGCCGACCTCTTGACCCGCTGTCGGACGCTGGTCGGCGAAGCCTGCGACATAGTCGATATACTTGCGCTCGTACGGCGTCAGGTCCTTGTCCCAGCCGAGTTCTTTCAGCATCGCCATGGTGAACTCGGGATAGCCGTCCTCGATCTCCGAGCCGACCGGCCACGAGCCTTCGGCCAGTAGATTGTCGCCGTTGCGCTCGACGCCAAAGCGGGCACGGAAACCCATGCCGCCCTGGGCCACCGGGATCGACGTGTCGTAGAGATTGGCCGAGCCGCTGTGTTTCATCTCTGGCGTTCCCCAGCAGGGCCAGGGCATGCCGTAGAACTCGCCGTCATGCGGGCCGCCAACGGCGCGCAGGGTGGTCTTGTCGAAGGTCTGCTGGTTTTCCATGTGCGACTTCATCCGCTCCGGCGACTGACCGGTGTAGCCGATGGTCCACATGCCGCGGTTGAACTCGCGGGTGATGTCCTCGACGAGGGGTTCCCCGTCCTTGACCTCGATGTTGCGGAACATGCGATCGGCGAAGCCGAACTTTTCCGCGAACTTGTACATGATCGTGTGGTCGGGCAGGCACTCGAACAGTGGCTCGACCACCTTTTCGCGCCATTGCAGCGAGCGGTTCGACGCGGTGACCGAACCGACGGTCTCGAACTGCGTGGCCGCCGGCAGCAGATAGACGCCGTCGGTGCGATCCTGCAGAACCGCCGTCATGGTCGGATAGGGATCGATCACGACCAGAAGGTCGAGCATGCCCATCGCCTTCTGCATCTCCGGCAAGCGGGTCTGCGAGTTCGGGGCATGGCCCCAGAACACCATCACCCTGGTGTTGTCCGGCTGCTGCAGGTTTTCCTTGGCTTCCAGAACGCCGTCGATCCAACGGGACACGGGAATACCGGTCTCGTTCATCATCATGCGATCCTTGCCGTCGGCGCCTGCGCCCGGCATCACCGCGAACCGACCCTTCAGCCAGTCCAGCTCCTCTTCCCAGACACGCGCCCAGTGGGCCCACGAACCGTCGCTGAGCCCGTAATAGCCGGGCAGCGTATCGGCGAGCACGCCCAGATCGGTCGCGCCCTGCACATTGTCGTGGCCGCGGAAGATATTGGTGCCGCCGCCGGCCGTGCCCATGTTGCCAAGGGCCAGCTGCAGGATGCAGTAGGCGCGGGTGTTGTTGTTGCCGTTGGTGTGCTGGGTGCCGCCCATGCACCAGATCAGCGTGGCGGGACGGTTTTCCGCCATCGTGCGTGCAACGCGGTTCAGCTGCGAACCTGGCACGCCCGTGACCCTCTCGACTTCCTCCGGCGTCCATTTCGCCACTTCGGCGCGGATCTGGTCCATGCCCCAGACGCGGCTCTGGATGAACTGCTTGTCCTCCCAGCCGTTCTCGAAGATGTGGTAGAGGACGCCCCAGATCAGCGCCACGTCGGTGCCCGGCCGGAAGCGGACATATTCGTCGGCATGCGCCGCGGTGCGCGTAAAGCGCGGATCGAGCACGATCAGCGGGGCGTTGTTTTCTTCCTTGGCCTTCAACAGATGCAGCAGCGAAACCGGATGGGCTTCCGCCGGATTGCCGCCGATCAGGAAGATCGCCTTGGAATTGTGGATGTCGTTGTAGGAGTTGGTCATCGCGCCATAGCCCCAGGTGTTGGCAACACCCGCGACAGTGGTGGAATGACAGATACGCGCCTGGTGATCGATGTTGTTCGACCCCCAATAGGCGGCGAATTTGCGGATCAGATAGGCCTGCTCGTTGGAATGCTTGGCCGAACCCAGCCAATAAACCGAATCGGGCCCGCTGGATTCGCGAACCTCGAGCATCTTGTCGCCGATTTCATTGATGGCCTCGTCCCAACTGACGCGCTGCCATTTCCCGCCGACGAGCTTCATCGGATATTTCAGCCGGCGCTCGCCATGAGCGTGTTCGCGCACCGAAGCGCCCTTGGCGCAATGCGCACCGAGGTTGAACGGGGAGTCGAAGCCCGGCTCCTGGCCGATCCAGACGCCGTTGGAAACCTCCGCGATGACCGTGCAGCCGACAGAGCAATGGGTGCAGATCGATTTCTTGATCTCGATGTTGCCGTTAGCGGCGTCTGTCGCGGCTTCCGCCCGGCGCACCATCCCGCCGGATAGCGACGAAATCGCGGCCGCGCCGCCGATGGCGAGCCCGGATCGTTTCAGAAACGTGCGGCGATCGACCGCTCGGTTTCCGAATTCCGACAGCGCAGATGACACCCGGGGACTTCTCGCAGTCCCTACAGCCTTCTTCCTGAGCATGGTTGTCTCCGTTTCCTCCGTCGCAGTCGCCTGCAAACTGGCCTGTTAGTGGTTCGCGTCAGAAACGCGCGGTCTGATAGAACGTCTTCACATGGTCGGTTTCCCGGTAGCCGGGGGCCACGGATTTTGCATCCGCGACCTCGGCATCGGCCTGCCCGCCCGTCACGAGGGCCGCGCCGGTCGCGACGGTCCCCAAGCCGGCGAATTTCAGGAAAGCGCGGCGATCTGTCCTGGCGTCTTTGCCCTTGGCGCTCATGAGTATCTCCTCTGTTCGCGAGACCCGTTTCCAATATTCCCAAAAACCGTTGCGAGCCTCACCCACCCGGTCAGTCGGCATAACGTCGTCGATTACATGTCGAAGCCGGCTTCCTCGACCTCCAGGAAGTGCCTGCCGATCGCGCCGACCGGCCGGAACAATCGCGCCGATGGCGCCTTTTCCAGATCGGCGAAAAAATGTCCGGCCCAAGAGCCGATATGCTTCTTGAAGAAAGCTTTTTGCGTTTCTAGCGGCTGGCGCTGACCGAACGATCCGTCGATGAGGCCGGCCATCATGTCCATCAAGGCGCCGATGTGATCCTCGGGCTCCTTGGCGCCGGTCGAGCGCGCAATGCCGAGCGGCGCCATATCGTCGCGGAGGCGGGCCAGGGGCTTCTCGTTCAAAAAGCCTGTCAGATAGTAGGAGGCGAAGGGCACCAACTCGCCCCGGCCGACGCCGATAAATAGATCGTGATATTCTTCGCGCGCAGCATCCTCGGATAGCGCCTGCGCCGCCATGGACAGATCGCCAATCGCGGCGCCCAAGTCCGTGTCGTCGCCCGACAGGGCGCCCAGCATATCAAGCAACGTGCGATCGGCCGGCAATGCCAAGAGGCGAGCCATCAAACGGTAGAGATTGACGCGCAATTGTTCCGGTTCTGGCAGTCCGTGCGAAATGGCGACGTTTTCCTGTGGCAACCGGATTCTCCCTAGCGCAACTAAACCAGCAAATCCGGGATTCGGCAACGCGATTTGCATAAGACTAAAGACGTATAAGCGCCGTTTCCGAGCCGGTGATTCGGCTTTTTTCTGCGCCAGCCCGCGGCTTCCCACACGACCGGTTTACAGCGCGTTAGCGGTGGCTGGTAACGCGCAGCGCCGTACAAGAGAGGCGGCTTTCGACGGCGCGTGGCTTGGTACGGGTGGACTTACGGCGTTGTCCTTGACATAAGTCCTGCGAAATATCCGAATATCCGTGTTGAAATGTAAAAAATGCAGGATTTTGCAGAAAGCTTTAGCCATGCGGCGAGCTTGATCGTCGGGGGCGATCGAGAGCTTTGGGCGATCGTTCTTCTGTCATTGCGGGTCTCGCTGAGCGCTGTCGCCCTTGCCGCGCTGTTCGGCATGCCCCTCGGCGCCGCGCTGGCAGTCGGCCGATTTCCGGGCAAGCGCGCGGCCGTGATCGTGATCAATTCGCTCATGGGCTTGCCGCCGGTGGTGGTCGGTCTGGTGATCTATCTGATGTTGTCGAACGCCGGCCCGCTGGGCGTGCTGCAACTGTTGTATACGCCGACGGCTATGATCATCGCGCAGTTCGTGCTGGTGACGCCGATCATCGCGGCATTGACGCGTCAGGCCGTTGAAGACCTGCATGCGGAATATGCCGAACAGCTGTGTTCGCTGGGAGTTTCGCGCGCTGCCTCCATCCCGACGCTGCTTTGGGACGGACGAGCCAGCCTGATGACCGCCTTCCTCGCCGGCTTTGGGCGGGCGATCGCGGAAGTCGGCGCCGTCATCATCGTCGGCGGCAATATCAATCATGTTACCCGGGTCATGACGACGACGATCGCCCTTGAGACATCGAAGGGCAATTTGGCGCTGGCCCTGGCGCTCGGGGCCATTCTGATCCTCCTCGCAGTCGCGGTGAACGCGTCGGTTGCCCTGCTCGACAGCACGACGAAGGGAGCGGCTTATGCCAATCGCTTCAATGCCTGATCGGGCGATCCCGCAAGCACGCGATGGCGGGCTGGACACGCCGTTGCGCTCCCTGGACGAGGCCTCGGCCTCGGCGTCGGTCCTGCCGATCCATGCCGAGGGGCTGGTGCTCAGCGCATCCGGAAAGCGTCTCGTCGATATCGATGCTCTGACCCTGTCGGGTCGCGGGTCGACCATGGTCATGGGACCGAACGGTGCCGGCAAGAGCTTGCTCCTCAGATTGCTCCACGGACTGATTGATCCGGCGGAAGGGCAGGTATTGTATGGCGGTCAGCCGATGTGCGCGCGCATACGCCGCCGTCAGGCGATGGTGTTCCAGCGGCCGGTCGTCCTGCGTCGCTCGGTCGCCGCCAATATCGATTTCGCCCTCCAGGCGCACGGTGTTTGCCGCCGCGAGCGCGCCGGCCGCATCCGCTCGCTGCTTGAAATCGGAGATCTCGCGGGCAAGGCCAGGCAGCCGGCTCGAACCCTCTCCGGCGGCGAGCAACAAAGGCTGGCGCTGCTGCGGGCCATCTCGACCGAGCCGGACATCCTGTTTCTCGACGAGCCGACGTCGAGCCTCGATCCGACGGCGACCCACAGGATCGAGGCCCTGATCCTCCAGGCGGTGGAGCGGGGTGTGAAGGTCGTCATGGTCACGCACGACATCGGCCAAGCCCGCCGGCTCGGCGCCGAAATCGTCTTCCTGCACCAAGGGCGGGTCGTCGAGCAGGCTTCGGCGGCCGCGTTTTTCAAGCAACCGAGCACACAACCGGCGCGGGCATTTCTCGCCGGGGCACTTCTGTTTTGAACCAAGACAACAACCAGCAAGGATAGAGAATACCATGTTGAAACGCGTCTATTTTTCCCTGGCCATGGGGTTGGCCGCACTGACCGCTACCGGGCCGACTTCGGCGGTGGCACAGGACAAGTTCATCGTCGTCCAGTCGACGACCTCGACGCAGAATTCCGGCCTGTTGGACGCCATTCTTCCTGAATTCTCGAAAGAGTCTGGCATTGAGGTGCGCGTCGTTGCCGTCGGTACGGGGCAGGCGATCAAGAACGCCGAAAACGGCGACGGAGATGTTCTCCTGGTCCACGCCAAACCGGCGGAGGAAAAATTTGTCGCCGAAGGCGGCGGTGTCGAGCGCTTCGACGTCATGTACAATGATTTCGTCATCGTCGGACCGCCGAGCGATCCGGCCGGCGTCAGTGGTATGAACGACGCCGTCGCCGCCATGCGGAAGATCGCCGAAGCCAAGGCGCCGTTTGCCTCCCGAGGCGACGATTCAGGGACCCACAAGGCCGAACAGCGGTTGTGGAAGCAAGCCGGCGTCGATGTCGGCGCCGCCTCCGGCGACTGGTATCGGGAGACCGGCTCGGGCATGGGCGCGACGCTGAACACCGGCGTCGGCATGGGCGCCTACATCTTGACCGATCGCGCCACCTGGATCTCCTTCGGCAACAAGGGCGATTTCGCCGTAGCCGTCGAAGGCGACCCCAAGCTTTTCAACCAATACGGGGTGATTCTCGTCAATCCGAAGAAGCATCCGGGCGTCAAGGTCGCCGAGGGGCAGGCGTTCATCGACTGGCTGACGGGCGAGAAGGGGCAGGCCGCGATCGCCAACTACAAGGTCGACGGCCAGCAGCTGTTCTTTTCGAACGCCAAGTGACGGCAGACATGTCGATGTCGGGACGCAAACCTTCGGGTTGAGCTGCCGGCCCGACCCATCGTCGCCGAAGCTGTTCCGCCGGACGAAAACCTTGCGCCCGGCGGAACGGAACAAGGGCGTCGGATCCTATGGGGTGGGCGCGTTGTAGTGGACGGTCCCGGTCCCGCTGACGTCGTAGCCGGACATCTCGGAAGCGCGGTCGGCAAATTCGTCGGAGACCAGAAACCGCAGCAGTCGCTGAAACGGCGGGTCGAAATAGGCTCGGCGCCAGACCAGCAAATCGGTGCGGTCTTCCGCCAGAGGGATGAATCCCAGCCGATATTGCTCGGCCATCGCGGCGAGGCCGAAAGCCGCGTCCGCCTTGCCGTCGAGCACGAGGCGGGCCACGTCGTCCTCGGTTTTCGCCGGCGCTTGCGGACCGGCGAGACTGGAGACGTCGACGCCGGCTTCCTGCGCCAACATCTCGAACAGGCGCTGGCCACCGGCGCCCGGCTGGCGGCGGGCGAACCGAAGCGGCTTGAGATCGGCGATTGCGGCGATCAGTTTGGGATTGCCTGACTCGACGATCAGGCCGCATTGGCGCCGCGCGAATTCGATCAGCACCACAGGCGCTTCGCCGAGGATTCGACGAACCGTGTCGACGTTCCAGCCGTCGCTTTCCCTGATATGGGTCGCGCAGGCCGCCGCATCTCCCCGTCCAAGCCGCGTGATCCCGTCCAGGCTGCCATCGAAAAAGGCAGCCAATCCGCTGCCGGACTGACGCAGCGCCCATTCCAGAAGGGGATCATGGCTGCCGGCGAGGATCAACGGCAATTGGCGGCTGGCCACGACAGGGCCAGAGCGCGACGCCGCTATCCAGGCCGCCACTTCATCTTCCGGGAACAACAGCTTTCCGACGACGCGGACGCACGGGACCTCGCCATTCGCGGCGAGGTCGTAGACCTTGCGTTCCTTGATGCGCAGCAGATCGGCGAGTTCGCGGGTCGTCAGATAGGGGGGCGTCGATTCGGACATCGCCGCATTTAGCCGCGTCGGGGCGGTCGCGGCAAACCGCGACGCAAAGGATCGCGCGCCGGGAAAAGCGGGCCCCCGGAGTTGACGCCGCCGAGCCCACGTTTACACGTTCCTGACCGCACATCGCCCGGCGGGCAGGAACCTGTTTGGAATCGCTTCGATCATGACGCAACGCCTGTTCGGCATCACCGGCTGGAAGAACTCCGGCAAGACGACGTTGACCGAGCGTCTCGTCACCGAACTGACCCAGCGCGGATATCGTGTCTCGACGGTCAAGCATGCGCATCATGCCTTCGAGATCGATACGCCGGGCACCGATTCCTTTCGCCATCGTGCGGCCGGCGCGAGCGAGGTGGCGATCGTTTCATCCATGCGCTGGGCATTGATGCACGAATTGCGCGGCGAGAGCGAACCGACGCTCGACGCGATTATCGCCCGGCTCGAACCGTGCGACATCGTGTTGGTGGAAGGGTTCAAGGCCGCGCCGCATCCCAAGATCGAATGCCGCCGGACGGCGTCGAAAGAGCGCACGCCGATGCTCGGCACCATTCCGGCGATTGCCGCCATCGCCGCCGATCACCCGGTGGATGAGACCGTCGTTCCGGTTTTCGATCTGGATGATGTCGCCGCGATCGCGACGTTCATCGTCAGCCAGCAAGGCTTGACCTGACGGGCCATGATTTGCTCGCCACCCCTGCGTGCCACCGTGACGAGCGCGCGTTCCGGCATCCGGCACGTTTGACCGCGCGGCGAGGACCGGCAGCGGGGCCTACAGGGTGCTGGATGGAAGCTTGAACGTGGCCCGTTCGATTCCTGATAGCGTGGAAACGATTGACCGGGATCAAGGGCGACAACGGGATTCGCCGACAAAGATGATGCCGGTCGCGTGTCCGCAGAATCGAAAGGTCGTCATCCATGAACCTTGCCAGGCCTTCCCAGGCGATCCGGGACATTGCCGTCCATGTCGACGGTTCGGACGGTGATGCGGCGAAGACGAGCCATGCCGACATGATCGCGACGATGTTCGACGCTCCGCTCATCGCTCTCCTGATGAATTATCTGCAGGCGGCTCCCATCCCGCCCGGGCCCGGCCGTTCATGGCTCAACGCCGAGCTCCGGAAGCGTGGCGTGGAACAGGGCGATGCCGCGGAAATACGCGCGCGGGAGCGTCTGGCCGGGTTGCACGCGCCCAGCGAGATCAGACGGATCGACTATGCCTACCAGGAACTCGGCGCGCGGATCGGACCGCCGGCGCGCTCTGTCGATCTTGTGGTCGTCGGACGCCCGCATGGCGACGGGGGGCAGTGGCCGGAGATGTTCGAGGCCGTGATCTTCGATGCCGGAGCTCCCGCCTATGTCGTTCCGCCGAATGCGGTGAATGCCAGGGAACCGGAGACCATTCTCATCGCCTGGAAGGATGCGACCGAGTGTTCCCATGCCATCAAGGCGGCCCTCCCGTTTCTCCAACGGGCGAAGGGGGTGTATCTGGTTTCGGTCGCGGAGACGTCCTCGGACGAGGAACGGCATCGGGAGTCGGTGGCCGATATGGCCCGGCATCTCGCGCGGCACGGCGTCGCCGTCGAGATACGGCACCTGCCGCAGTCGGACGATCCGGCCGCTGTTCTTTTGAACGAGGCCTCGAGCCTCGGCGCGGAATTGATCGTCGTCGGCGCATACGGGCGTACGCGGCTTCGCCAAATGCTGTTCGGTGGCGTCACCCGCGAACTCCTGGAACGCAGCACGATTGCGTTGCTCATGGCGCACTGACGCCTCCCGCCCAATGGCCGCTCGGCAGAACGATCACCGGTGACGCACGATGCCCGCCCATAGCCAGGACGAAACGATCACCTTCCTGACGTCTGAGGCCTTCGACGATGGCGATGCGTCGACGGTCAAAACGATCGTCACGCATATTTCCACTGTCCTTCTCGCGGGTGAGCGGGCGATCAAGCTGAAACGGCCGGTGCATCTGCCCTATGTCGATTTCTCGACGCCCGAGCGCCGGCTCGCGACCTGCGAGCGGGAACTCGTGCTCAACCGGCGCACCGCACCAAAGCTCTACCGCGCCGTGCGCCGGGTGACGCGCGAGCCGGACGGCAGTCTCGCCATCGACGGCGAAGGGCAGCTCGTCGACGCCTTTGTCGAGATGCGCCGTTTCGACGAGGATTGCCTGCTGGATCGCATGGCGATGGAGGGCACGCTGACGGCGCCTCTGATGGCGCGGCTCGCTCACCGGATCGCGGCATTCCATGCCGGCATCGCGCCCGATCGCAGCGTCAGCGGCTCGGCTCAGGTGGCCCTGGTCCTCGATATCAACGAGCGCGCGCTGGCGACCACCGAGGTGTTTCCCGAAGAGGCGGTCGCCGATTTCAATCGCCGGTTCCGCGAGGGTTTCGCTCGCCTGATGCCGCTCTTCGACGCGCGCGGCGCGGCGGGCAAGGTCCGCCGCTGTCATGGCGATCTGCACTTGCGCAACATCTGCGTCTTCGAGGGCGAGCCGACGCTGTTCGATTGCATCGAATTCGACGAGGCGATGGCCACTACCGACATCCTCTATGACCTGGCCTTCCTGCTGATGGATCTCTGGCATCGGGGGCTGGAGGAAGTCGCGAACCTCGTCCTCAACCGCTATCTGGACGAGAGCGACGAGACGGACGGCCTGCCGCTGCTGGCGTATCTGATGGCGCTGCGTGCCGCGGTTCGCGCCCATGTCACCGCGACGCGGGTCGCCGATGCGGGCTCCGACGCGCCGACACTGAGAGCCGAGGCGCATGCTTATTTCGATCTCGCGGTCGATCTCCTGCGGCCCCGGGCCGGCCGCCTGGTGGCGGTCGGAGGACTGTCGGGCTCCGGCAAATCCACCGTCGCGGCGGCAATCGCGCCGCAAATCGGGCCACCGCCTGGCGCGCGAATCCTCGCCAGCGACCGGATCCGCAAGCATCTGTTCGGCGTTGCCGCCGAAACCCCCTTGCCGGCCGAGTGCTACCGGCCTGAGGTCTCGGAAACCGTTTACGCGCGTCTGGCCGAACAGGCCGGCGCGATCCTGCCCCTCGGGCACGGCGTCGTCGCCGACGCGGTGTTCGACCGCGCACCCGACCGGGAGCGGATCGCCGGCATCGGCGAGGGCGGGGCGCTCCCCTTCCTGGGTCTTTGGCTCGAAGCGCCGCCCGAGCGGCTGGTCGAGCGCGTCGCCGCCCGTCGCGGCGATCCCTCCGATGCCACGCCGCAGGTGGTGCGCGATCAGGTGAGCCGGTCGCAGGCGCCGGCCGATTGGACGCGTCTGTCGAGCGAGGCCGAGATCAGCGCGGTGGCCGAGGCGGCGCGCCGCGTCGTCGAGGGGGCTTCGGACGGTCCGATCCACCGCGTCGCCAGAGATCGAGGCGACGACTGAAACACACGCGATCAGTCGCCGTCCCGATCGTCGGCCGCCGCCGCCCTGGTGCGAAGAGCCTGTTTCATCAGCTTGCCGTTGACGTTGCGTGGCAGGGGCTCACTGGTGAAGGTGAAGAAATCCGGCACCTTGTAGTCGGACAGGCGCTCGCCGCAGAAGGTTCTGAGGGCCGCCTCGTCGAGGTCCGGATCTGACCGGTGGACGAAGGCGTGGACCTTTTCGCCGAGCACCGGATCGGGCCGGGGAACGACCGCGGCTTCGGCGACGCCGGGATGGAACGACAGGACGTTCTCGACCTCGGCGCTGTAGACCTTGTAGCCGCCGCGATTGATCATGTCCTTGAGCCGGTCGTGGATATAAAGCAGCCCGTTTCCATCGAAACGCCCGACATCGCCGGATTTCCAGAACCCCGCGTGAAAACTCTCGGCGGTCTTTTCCGGCAAGTTCCAATAGCCCGGCACGACCATCGGCCCGCCGATCCAGACCTCGCCGGATTCCCGTGTCGCGACCTCGTGTCCCGCCGCGTCCATGACGCGGATCTCGGCGCAGGGCGCGGGCGCGCCGACGCTGGCGGGAGCGGCGGCCTGGCCGCCGGGCGGCATGATCGTGGCCGGCGACGTGGTTTCGGTCGATCCATAGGCCTGGATCAGGTCGAGGTTCGGCAAGAGCTTGGCGATGCGTTCGATCGTGGCGACCGGCATTGGGGCGCCGCCGAAGGCGCCGATGCGCCAGGCGCCGAGGTCGTGCCGGGCGAAGTCGGCGCGCAGCAGACACAGATTGTACATCGCCGGGACGAGGATCGTCACTGTCATCCGTTCGTCGGTGGCGAGGGCGAGGAAGGCGTCGGCGTCGAATTTTTCCATCATGACCACCGCTGCCCCAGCGGCGAGCGGCGCATAGACGCTCGCGATGAGCCCGGTGACGTGGCTCGCGGGCACCGCCACCACCGAGCGGTCGGCGGCCGTCAGGGCAAAGCAGTGGGCGTAGTGGAGGCAGGAGTGGACGATGTTGAGATGGGTCAGCATCGCGCCTTTGGGCGTTCCGGTGGTGCCGGACGTGTAGAGGATGACGGCGACGTCCTCCTCGGTGACATCCGGCGCTTTCGCCGTCGGTGCCTCGGCAAGCAGATCCTCGAAGCTGTTGTCCGCCGGCCCGTCGATCGCCGCGCGCGGCATGGTGTCGGGCAATATCTTAGTCTTTTCAGCGTCGCAGATGGTCAGGCCGGCGCCGCAATTGTCGAGAATGAAAGCAATTTCCCGCGCGCTCGCCCTGACGCTCAACGGCACCGCGATGGCGCCGGCGCGCACGATGCCGGTGAGCGCCACGACGAATTGCCAGCGGTTGCGCACCAGGAGGCCGACCCGGTCGCCCTTTGCGACGCCGCGCGAGGCCAGCCCGCCGGCCACGCCGTCGCTCATCGTGTCGAGCTGGGCGTGAGAAATCCGGACGGTCCCGTCCACGACGGCCTCGTCTTGCGGGTTGGCGGCGGCGGCCGCGCGAAGCATGGCGTCGGCGTTGGCCGGACGATCCACGAAACAGGTGACGACGCGGTCGCCAAAATGCGCCTCGGCGCGCGTCCCGGGCGCGTCTTTCCAGAAGCGCCGGGAGGCTGTCATGCGGCCTCGGCTACCACATTGGCGCCGCGCTCGATGCCCCAGACGTGGTCGAGCACGGTGTGCGAATGGGTGAGTTCCGACATGCTCATGACGATCGAGAGCGCGTCGCCCTTTAACGCCGAGATCACGTCCGACAGGCGCTGCGCCAGCGCCGGCGCCACGCCCTCGAACGGCTCGTCGAGCAGAAGGAGGCGCGTGCCGACCGTCAGCGCCCGGCCCAGCGCCACCATCTTCTGCTGCCCGCCGGACAACAACAGCGCCTTGCGGTCCGACATGCTCGCCAGTTCCGGCATGATCTCGTAGACCACCTTGAGGCGCGCGGCGCCATCGACGGACGTCACCCAAGTGGGCAGAAGGATGTTTTCCTCGACCGTCAAATCGGGGATCAGTCCACGCGTCTCCGGCATGTAGCCGATGCCCAGGCCGGCCCTTTTATGCACTTCCAGGCCGGTGATGTCGGTGCCGTCGAAATGCAGAGACCCGCGCGTCAGCTTGGTGATGCCCATGATGGTGCGCATCACCGTGGTCTTGCCGGCGCCGTTGCGGCCGGCGAGGCCGACCATCTCGCCGGCGCCGACCTCGAGCGAAAAGCCGCGCACGGCCTCGACCGAGCCGATCTTCACATGGGCGTCCTTCAGGCTGAGCATCGGTCTACCTCGCCGTTCCGGTGACGTATTTCTGCACCGCCGGGTCCGAGAGCACCTCGTCGGGCGCATCATCGGCGATGATCTCGCCGGCGTAGAAGGCGAGCACCCGGTCGGCGTAGCGGGTCACGATATCCATGTCGTGCTCGACGAAGATCACCGCGGCGTCCTCGCCCGACAGGGCTTTCATTACCCGGTCCATCAGGGGAAACTTTTCTTCGGAACTGACGCCGGAGGTCGGCTCGTCGAGCAATAGCACCCTCGGGCGGCTCGCCAGCGCCATGGCGATATCGATCAGCTTGCGCACCCCG
The DNA here is from genome assembly GCF_036549515.1 of Aurantimonas sp. E1-2-R+4. Classification (NCBI taxonomy): domain Bacteria; kingdom Pseudomonadati; phylum Pseudomonadota; class Alphaproteobacteria; order Hyphomicrobiales; family Aurantimonadaceae; genus Aurantimonas; species Aurantimonas sp. E1-2-R+4. Next base: position 64,268 of record NZ_JAZHLK010000013.1, read on the forward strand.
CCGGGCAATTCGTCGACCGGCTGTTCGGCATAGTCGGACAGGCCGAAACGGCCCAGCATTTCATGCGCTCGGTCGAGCGATTCCTCGGTATGGGCTGGCCGGAAGAAGGACGGGCGGTCCTTTTTCGCGATGTCCACGGCGACCAGAATGTTGTCGACTGGCGTCATGGTTTCGCAAAGCTGCGGGATCTGGAAGGAGCGGCACATGCCGCGCCGGGTGATGTGCCGTGGCGCAAGACCGGTCACGTCCTTTCCGTCGAGCAGCACCTGCCCGGAATCGGGTTTGAGATAGCCGGTGACCATGTTCACGAAGGTCGTCTTGCCTGCTCCGTTCGCGCCGATCAGGGAAAGCCGCGCTGTCGGGGTGACGGAGATATTGATGTCATTGGCCGCCACCAGCGCGCCGAAGGATTTCATGAGGCCGCGCGCCTCGAGAACGGCTTCGCTCATTCGGCTGGCTCCTCGTCCGGGGTGGTGTTCCGCGCGCGCCATTTCGATGCGGCCCGCCCGCCCGTAGCGCCGGCCCACAGCGATCCGAAGCCGCGCGGCAGGAACAGGATGACCAGCAGCAGGAACAGGCCGAGCGCCAGTTGCCAGCTGTCGGGAAAATACTGGTTGGCGAAGGAGCGCACGAGTTCGGTAATCAGCGCCGCGCCGAACACCGCGACGACGCTGGCATAGCCGCCGAGAACGGCGATGAAAACCACTTCGCCCGACGTCGTCCAGTAAGCGAAGAACGGGTCGATATGCCCCAGCGCAACGCCGTTCAGAACGCCGCCGAGGCCGGCCAGAACGCCCGCGAGGATAAAATTACGGGCCGTGACGGCGAAGACCGAGGCGCCGAGATATTCGACCCTCAGTTCGTTCTCCCGCGCGGCCAGCGAGATTAGCCCCGGGCCGCTGTCGAAATAGATTCGGCAGACCGTGGCAGAGATGGCGGCGACGCCCACTGCCACGGCGTAGAGCGCGAAATCGGCGGACCCGGTGCCCGGCAGATAGCCGAGAAAAGTGGGCTGCGGCACGTTGAATCCGTCCGAACCGCCGATCGCCGTGACCTTGGCGAGAACGCCATACAGCACCATCGACAGCGCCATGGTGAGCATGGCGAAGAAGATGCCGCGATAGCGCGCGATCAGCGGCGAGACGAGGGCGGCGACGAGGCCGCCGGAAAGCCCGCCGACGATCAGCAGGACGAAGACGTCGGTGATCCCGAGCCGGCTGGCCAACATGCCCGACACATAGGCGCCGACGCAGTAATAGAGCCCTTGGCCGAAGGAGACGAGACCGCCGCGCATCAGCGCAACGATACCGAGCGCGATCAGTCCGAAGGCGATCGCCTTGGTCATGGTGAAGAGCAGCCAGAGCGGCAGCATCCAGCCCAGCGCGATGAAGACGATGGCGCCGAGGACCGCGATGACGAGGGTTCGCATGGGCGCGCTCATATCTTGCGCGCCTGGACCGGCGTGAACAGGCCTTCGGGCCGGAAGATCAGCACGACGACCATGACCAGATAGATGATGAAAATCTCCGCCTCCGGTATCTCGTAGACCGCGAAGGATCGCGCCAGTCCGACGATCAGCGCCCCGATCGCGGCGCCGGGAATCGAGCCGAGGCCGCCGATGATGACGACCGCGAAGCTGACGATGATCACGCTGACGCTGATGCCCGGTTGCACCGAGATGAGCGGGCTGGTGAAGGCCCCGCCGAGGGCGGCGAGAAAGACGCCGAGGCCGAAGGCGAGAAGATAGATGCGGGTGACGTTGACGCCCATCGCCGCGCTCACCTCCGGCTCGTTGATCACCGCGACGGTGATCTTGCCGATCCGGGTGCGGGTGAGACCAAGCCAGACGCCGACGCCGCAGACGATCGCCAGCCCGATCAGCGCGATGTCGTAGCCGACATAGAACAGGCTGCCGACCTCGACATTGCCGAACAGATTGCGCGGCTCGAAGACGTAATAGGGGTCGACCCCGAAGACCATCTTGGTGATGTCCTCCAGCATCAGGAACACCGCGTAGGTGACCAGCAGGACGAGAACCTCGTCGCGGCCGTAGAAAAACCGCAGCAGCCCGCGCTCGATGAGCGGGGCGACGACGATGGCGACGGCCAGCGCGGCGATGAACATCGCAACGAGGCTGAACCATTCGGGCAAGCCCCAGCCGGCGAACAAGGGCACGGCGACCGCCGCGGCATAGGCGCCGAGGGCGTATAGGCCGCCATGGGCGAAGTTGAGGATGCGCAACACGCCGAAAACGAGCGTCAGCCCGAGCGCGACGATGAACAGCCAGGAAGCGTAGATCAGTCCGTCGAGAATGATGGTGAGAACGATGTCCATCGCGGCGTGGTCCACCCGTCGCAGGATTGCGGTAAACCGGGCCGCCGAGCGGCCCGGTCGTTTTGCCGTGTCAGATCATCATTTGCATGTGGCGCCGGGGAAGCCGGCGTTGATCCATTCGAGACCCTTCATGTCGGCCGGCGGGTTCACGCAGCGCGCGTCGAACCGAATGATGTCGTCGAGGATGATCTCGCCGTTCTCATCCTTCTTCGAACGGCCGAAGCCGATCGGCTGGATCGCCTGGTGGCCGTTGCCGTTGACCATCTCGATCAGACCGCCCGGGCTTTCCCAGCTCAGCCCCTTCATGGCCGCGGCGAGTTCCTCGCTGCTGGGCTTCTTGCCACCGTTTTCAGCCATGGCCTTTTCGACGGCGGTCTTCAGGCCGAGGATCGCCTGCGCCATGCGGTAAGGCGCCTGCACCGGCATGACGTCGTAGGTGGACTCGTAGTTGTCCTTCCACCACGTATTCAGCTCGGATTCAGGCGCCATGAAACCGTAGGCACCACGGGCGCCGACGATCGCCCCCTCGGGCATGTTTTTACCGAGAGGCGGCAGCGAGTGATCGCCGGCGGAAAATGCTACCTGGCTGCGCTGGAACAGGCCGCGCGGCAGTGACTGCAGGATCAGCGCCTGCAAGTCGCCGCCCCAGAGCGAGGAGTGCACAACGTCGGCCTTGCCCTGCAGCAGGGCCGAAATCTCGGTGCCGTACTGGCCGGCGCCGAAGGCGGGGAAAAGCTCGGCGGTCACGGTCGCGTCGGGATAGATCTGTCCCATGGCGGCCTTGAAGTCGCCCCAGCTGTCCTGACCCCAGGCGTAGTCCTGGTTGATGCCGGAGAACGTCTCGACCTTGATATCCAGTGCTTTCAGGTAGCGGGCCAGCCCGACGTTGTCCTGGGTTGCGTGAGCCGCGGTGCGGAAGACGTATTCGTAGTCATTTTCCTCGAAGACCCGGGGTGTGCCGCAATCATAGAGGATCGTGAACTGCTTGAGTTCCTCGGCCACCGGCGCGACGGCCAGACAGTCGCCGGAGCCGACATAGCCAACCACGACGTCGACGTTCTCGCGTTGCACCAGGTTGCGGTATTCCTGCACCTGCACAGTGGCGCCGCCGGCTTCGTCGATCACCACCGGCTCGATCGTCAAGCCGCCGAAGCCCTTGGTGTCGTAAGGGGCGGGGGCCTCGCCGGCGTTCAGTTTCTCGATCAGCATCTTGCCGCCGTCCCAAGCGGGGACGCCGAAGCTCTGGGCGGCCTGGCCGGACAGGAAGGTGACCACGCCGATCTTGAACGTTTCCTGCGCCGCGGCTGCGCCGGTCAAGGCGAAGGCGGCCGTGGTGGCCATCAGCGCGGCGGCGATGCCGGCGTGTGAAGATTTCTGTTTCATTGACGTTTCCTCCTCTTTGGAGGTCCGTTTCGCGCAGACCGCGGCGGACCTTGTTTATCGGTTTGCGGTGGGTGTTCAGGGCCGCCGGTCTCCCATACCGGTCGGCCAGCTCTGTCGTTAACGGCGGGCGCCTCCCTTTTGCGTCGCGGACAGATGCACCGGCTCGTCCGGATCGCAGCCCGCAAGGACGTAGCCACGCCGGAAGTCGTTGATGTGCCGGCGCATCCAATCCGCCGCCAGGGTCGCGTCGCGTTTCTTAAAGGCTGCAATGATGTGTTCGTGCGCCTCGATCAGCCGCGCGCCGGCCTGGCTCAGGCGTGGCAGCATCCGTTCATTTGCCGGAAACAGCAGCATCGCCGCGGGTTCACGCGCCAATTGCCAGGTGGCATTGCCGGTTGCTTCGGCGATCAGCGCATGGAATTCGAGATCCAGCGTGGTCAGGATGCTTCCCTCGGCCACGGCCACGCGGGTGCGGGCGAGGTTGTCCTCCAGCGCTTCGATCTGCTCGGGTTGGATCGCGAGCGCCGCCTGCGCCGCCGCCGCCGGCTCCAGCGCCAGCAGCAATTGCCAGAGTTCGTCGAAACTGACGCGCTGCAGCGCCAGAGCGCGGCTGGCGCGGGTGCTTAGATCCTCGGCGCGTGGTGCCGAGGCATAAAGGCGCCGGCCGGTGCGGCGCTGCACCAGGCCGCTCTCTTCGAGCAGCCGCAAGCCTTCCCGCGTGGTAGAGCGATGGACGCCGAGGCGCGCCGCCAGTTCGGCCTCGGTCGGCAGCCGATCGCCGAGCGCGAGACGGCCGTCGAGAATCTCCCGCTCGATCGTCTCGAACACCAGCCGATAGGCCGGCGCGGACTCGATCGCCGCAAAATGCGTCGCGGTGTCCTGGGTCTGCTGGGGCGCGGCAACACTCGATACCGCCCCCGGCGTTCGATCCGCCATTGGCAACACACGTCCCGACAAAGGCCGGGCCTCCTCCCATGAGTGCCGCGGCTCTTCCGGCCGTCGACGTTTCTCATTGTCCGACAATCAGACTAAGCGGAGGATCAGGGAAGCGTCAACCGAGGAATGTGGTTCGCGACGCTCCGTCGGCCTTATCCGCAGCGAACCTTGACGATCCGGTTCTCCGCGTCGGTTTCGAGGTTCAGTCGGGTCTCGACGAATTCCTGGGTAATCGGCTGATTGGGATAGAGCACGCGAACGTCCTCGGCCCCGGAGGCCGCTTTCGCCGCCTCCGTCGCCTCGACATTGGCGATTCGGCCGAGGACGACGCGCGCGGCGTTGGCGTTGCAGGCTTCCAACTCGGGCGCGGGCATGCTCGGCCCACCGACCGGCATGGGCAAGCTTTGCGGCGGCGGTACGGGCTCGGCGCGGTTGCTCGCGGTGCAGCCGGCCGTGATGATCGCCACACCCGAAAGGATTGCCAGTGAAAGGGTTCGTTGCATGCCGCTTCCTTCATGATCCGCCGTGATGCAGGCATTCGACCCTAGCGGAATCACCGCCGGGATTGAGGTGCATCCTCGTTGTCCGGGCGCAGATTAGCGCACCGTCCGCAAAAGACGAAAGCCAGCCACGAATCCGTGAGAATCGGCGGTCCTTTTCCCGGCGGGAGCGGCGCCTATGTCATAGCCCCAACACCAATTCCTGCCCCCCGACGCCGTGCCTTGGAGCCATTGCCATGAAATCCGTTCTCGCCGTCACCGCCGCCCTTGCCGGACTCGTCGCGATACCCTCCGCCGGTCAGGCTCAAGAAGGTTGCGGCACCATCCAGATCGCCTCGATGAACTGGGCCTCGGCCGAGGTGATGGCCGCGATCGACCAGTTTATCCTCGAGAACGGTTTCGGCTGCGACGCGCAACTCGTGCCCGGCGACACGATGCCGACCTTCACGTCGATGACCGAAAAGGGCGAGCCGGACGTCGCCCCGGAGATCTACGTCAAGCAGTTCAAGGAGCAGATCGAGACGGCGCTGAAGGAAGGCCGGATTGCCTATGGCGCCAAGGTGCTCAAGGATGGGTCGGAAGAGGGATTCTGGATTCCGCAATATCTCGCCGACGCGAATCCGGACATCGTCACGGTCTCGGATGCGTTGAAGCGTCCCGAGCTGTTCCCGTCGCCGCAATCGTCGGACAAGGGCGCCTTCTATGACTGTCCGGCGGGCTGGGGCTGCCAGATCGTCCTCCACAACTTCTTCAAGGCTTATGATGCCGAGGAAAAGGGGTTTGAACTCGTGCCGACCGGATCGGCCGCCGGTCTCGACGGCTCCATCGCAAACGCCTTCGAAGCCAGGCAAGGTTGGCTGGGCTATTATTGGTCCCCCACCGCGATCATCGCGCGGTATCCGATGAAGAAGCTTGAGTGGGACGTTCCTTACGACGACGCCGAGTGGTTGAACTGCACGACCCAGGCGGATTGCGAGGACCCCAAGCTGAACGCCTGGACGGAAGCCGAGGTCTACACGCTGATGACGCCGAAGCTTGCCGAGGATTCGCCGGAAGCCGCCGCCTATCTCGAGCAGCGCGCCTGGGGCAATGAGACCGTCAACAAGATGTTGGCCTGGAAGGACGAGAACCAGGCGACGGGAGAGGACACCGCGCTCTACTTCCTCGACACCGAGGAGGAGGTCTGGACCAAGTGGGTCTCGCCGGAGGTTGCCGAGAAGGTCAAGGAAGCGCTCTAACTTCTCGCGCTTTATCGATACGCCGGGGCTGCCGTAAGCGACATTCGTCAGATGATCGTGGAAAGCCCGGCGACAATGGCCCAAAACGCGGCGCCAACCATCGCCAGCAGCGACAGTGCCGTACCCGCGGAGCGCTGCCAGCCGGGCGCATCCGCGGCGATAAAATGCAGCGCGTGCAGGAATCGGCCGGCGGTCAGAAGCAGGCCGAATCCGTGGATCGCCCAGGCCGGCCCGCCGAGAAGAGCCACGGCAAGCAGCGTGATCAGCGTCACCGGGATGAATTCCATGGCATTCGCGTGGCCGCGCATGATCCGGATCATGCGCGGATTGCCGCCGTCGCCCATTAACACCTTCTCGCTCTGGCGCACGCGCCCGGTCTGGAACGCCAGCCAGACGAGAATCAGCGTGTTGAGGCCCGCGTAGATCGCGAGAGCCCCAATCGCATCGGTGGTCGCTTCCAACATGGTGTTCATCCCGTAGCGGCGGCGCGTTCGCGGCCTGATCCGTAGGGTTTAAGGCGGTGTCGCCGGGATGTCGATCCGGGTTGTAACCCCAGGTTGTCTCCATCTATTGCCCTGCGGCAGACCTGTGCCGGCATGAAGGGAGGCGCGTTCACCGCATCTTTCAGTTAGTCTTCGTTTTGCCGGCAGGACTTCGGCTGATGTCATGCGCGTGCGAACCAAAGGGGCGAAACTATGATGCCACTGCTGCTGGGACTGATCGTTTTCTTCGGGGTTCACTCTTTGCAGATCTTCGCTGAAGATGGGCGGGGCCGGCTGATCGCTCGCCTGGGCGAGAGCCAGTTCAAGCTTACTTATTCGGCCCTGTCCTTGATCGGGCTGCTGCTGATCATCTTCGGCTATGGGCAGGCGAGGGCGGACGCCAGCGTGCTCTGGTCACCGCCGTCCGGCCTTCGCCATCTGGCATTCCTTCTCGTGCCGGTGGCGTTCATCCTTATTGCCAGTGCTTACTCCCCGGCCGGTCACATCAAGGCCATGGTTCGTCATCCGATGGTGCTCGGCGTCGCGGTCTGGGCCTTGGCCCATCTTCTCGTCAACGGCACCGACGCCGACCTCGTGCTGTTCGGCGGCTTCCTTGCCTGGGCGCTCGTCGACTATGCCAGTGCGCTTCGGCGAACCGAAACGGACGTCGTGCAAGCGGCCGCCGTCAAAAGCCTTCGCGGCGACATGATCGCGGTGGTCATTGGCCTCGTCCTTTCCGCCGCCTTTTTGTTCGGACTGCATGACTGGCTCATCGGCGTGCCGCTGCTTGGATAGGATCGGCAAGAGCTTGCCCTTTCACAGACGCGAAAAATCGTTAGAAGACGCCATGTCCGTTGTGTGCGTCAGCTGCGACGGATGGTGTGCCGCGATGATTTTTCGAAGAGTGGGTGAATGAGCGACGACAGTTTCTTCCGGGAGGTCAGCGACGAGCTTCGCCAGGACAAGGTCAAGGCCGTCTGGACGAAGTTCGGTACGTGGATCTTCGCCGCCGTCGTCCTCGCTGTCGCCATTACGGCCGGTGTCGTCGGCTGGGATCGTTACCGGACCGCGCAGGCCAATGCCTCCGGAGACTCATATCTCGCCGCGCTGGATCTGGCCCGGGATGGCAAACGGGACGAAGCCGTGGTGGCCCTCGAAGCGATCGCGGCGGACGGCTACGGAGCCTATCCCGACCTTGCCCGGATGAGCATCGGCGGCGTCCTGCATGAACAGGACAAACCCGATGAAGCCGTCGCTGCCTTCGACGGCGTTGCGAACGATTCGGGCGTGCCGCAGCCGATCCGCGATATGGCCGCCGTCCGGGCGGCCTACATTCTTGTCGACAGCGGTACGCTCGACGACGTCCGCAGCCGTGTCGAACGTCTGACCGGCGACAGCGAAGCGCTGCGCTTTCCGGCGCGCGAGGCGATTGCCCTGGCGGCCTGGAAGGCGGGGGATCGGGAAACCGCACGCCTGCTCTTCCAGCAACTCCTCGACGATGCCGGGGCGCCCAACGGTATTGCCGGGCGAGCGCGCATGATGCTCGAAGTGATCGCCGCCAGCGACCCGATGGCGGCCGCCGCAGCACCGGGCGAGCCCGCTGACACCGCGGCTCCGAGTGGAGAGGCTGCTGACGCAGCGCCGGCAACACAATCGGCCACCGATTCCGGTGTGACAGACAGCCGGACAAGCCAGCCGGCGTCCGCCGATGCGCCCGAACCGGCGAGCGCCGCCGCGCCGGTGGACGAAACGAATTCGCAGGCCGCGCCGCCCTCGATGCCCTCGCAGGCGGTGAGCGAACCGGCGCCAGCAGCCGGCGCGAACTGATCCCAATCGGCGTCCGGCGAATCGTCGGGCGCCCCATCGCTCCGGAGGAGCGCGGAGACCGTCATGGTCACCATCGCCATCATCGGCCGGCCGAATGTCGGCAAGTCGACCCTGTTCAACCGCCTCGTCGGCAAGCGGCTGGCGCTCGTCGACGACCGGCCGGGGGGGGNCATCGGCCGGCCGAATGTCGGCAAGTCGACCCTGTTCAACCGCCTCGTCGGCAAGCGGCTGGCGCTCGTCGACGACCGGCCGGGCGTCACCCGCGACCGGCGCTCGGGTGACGCGTCGCTGATGGACCTCGAGTTCGAGATCGTCGACACGGCGGGTCTGGAGGAAGCCGGGGCGGAGACACTGGAGGGGCGCATGCGCGCCCAGACGGAAGCGGCGATCGCGTCGGCGGACCTGTCGCTGTTCATGATCGACGCCAAAACCGGTCTCAATCCCCAAGATCTCGCCTTCGCCGATCTGATGCGGCGGACCGCCGCAAAGGTCGTGCTGGTCGCCAACAAGGCCGAGGCGAAGGGCGCCGAGTCGGGCCTCATCGACGCCTATTCGCTCGGGCTCGGCGAGCCGATCGGCATTTCGGCCGAGCACGGCGTCGGAATGGCGGAGCTTCGCGACGCCATTGTCGAGGCATTGGGCGACGCGGTCCTGGACTATGCGGACGAGGACAGCGACGATAGCGGAGACGCGCAGAGCGAGGCGGCCTTTACGGATCAAACGGAAGAGCCGGCCTACGATGCGACCAAGCCGCTGCGAATCGCCATCGTCGGACGGCCGAATGCCGGCAAGTCGACGCTGATCAACCGCTTCATCGGCGAGGATCGCATGCTGACCGGCCCCGAGGCCGGCATCACGCGCGATTCCATCTCGGTCGAGTGGGAATGGCGCGGGCGCAAGATCAAGCTGTTCGATACGGCTGGCCTTCGGCGCAAGGCGCGAATCCAGGAAAAACTCGAAAAGCTCTCCGTCGCCGATGCGCTCCGCGCGATCAAATTTGCCGAAGTCGTGGTCGTGGTGCTCGACGTCACCATTCCCTTCGAGCGTCAGGACCTTTCGATCGTCGACCTCGTCGTGCGCGAGGGCCGGGCGCCGGTTATCGCCTTCAACAAATGGGACCTCGTGGAGGATCGGCAGGCCGTGCTCGCCGATTTGCGCGAGAAGACCGGTCGTCTCTTGCCCCAGGCGCGCGGCATACAGGCCGTGACGGTGTCGGGCGAAACCGGCGAAGGAATCGACCGGCTGATGCGCGGGATCGCCGAAGCACATGAAATCTGGAACCGCCGCGTCTCGACCGCGAAATTGAATCAGTGGCTCGATCGGATGGTCGGTCACCATCCCCCTCCGGCGGTGGCGGGCCGGCGGGTGACGATCAAATACATGACCCAGGTCAAATCGCGCCCGCCGACCTTCATGTTGTCCACAACTCGTCCCGAAGCGCTTGGCACCGCTTACACGCGCTATCTTATCAATGGGTTACGGGACAGTTTCGGGCTTCTCGGCGTGCCGATCCGTCTCGGATTGCGCAAACCGGACAATCCTTACGCCGCAAAAGCGAAGCGGCGGTCATGAAATCACCATCATCTGTTAACCAAGAAACAAGGTTAATGGGGGAAATTCGGTGGAAGTCCATCGAATGAAGACTGTTTTGGGGACGTAATGACGGCTGTTGATTTGGTAGCAGGGGGACGCATGCAACGCCGTTCGTCGAAACGCGCCGCACGCGCTATCGTCGTCGCGGCCGGCAGCTTCGCGACTCTCACCGCGTTTACCGGTCAACTCGCCTATCAGGATATGACAAGCCTGCTCGGCGGTTCCAGAGAAGCAAACCGCTGGCAGTCGTATTTTGTTCCATCGCCGGCGGGCTCGGTGGAAACCGCCAAGATCGCATTCGCCGATTCCGGCAAGAACAGCCGCCTGCCGGCCGGTAGCGGCGTAAAGGCCGGCAATGGCGACCTCTTCACCATCGACACGGTTCAGCAGGCGCTCGACACGCCCGACGAGAACCGGGTGGCGCGAGCAGAGAAGGGGCGCCGGGTCATTTCTCTCATGCCTGCCGCCCAACTGCCGCCGCGCGGCTTCTCCGCCGGCTCGATCCTGGAGCGGCAGTCGCTGCTCGGATCGCGGGTCACCGGTGGCCAAGAGCGCATTCGGAGCGCCTTCTCCAAGGTGACGCAGTCCACCAAGGACGCGATGACCGTCGCCATGAATTTCCAGCTCAAGGGTCCGCCGACGATCAAGCCGGGCAAGGAGAGGGCGACCAACGACATGTTAATGCTGGCTTCCCTGAAGCCTTCGGACGCCGCGACCGCCGCGCTCGGCTATGCACCTTCGGGACCGCAGTCGGGCCGCGCTTCCTCGCTGTTCGAGAAAATCCTGAAGGATACGCCGCAGGCGTTCATTCCGCCGATCGGCGAGAATGATCATGCCTGGGCCGCGACGCCCCTGCCGGCGACCGCCTATTCCGAGAAGGAGCAGAAGTGTCTTGCCAATGGCCTGTATTTCGAGGCGCGAGGCGAGTCGACGCTGGGGCAGGCGGCAGTGGGGCAGGTTATCCTGAACCGCGTTCGCAACCCGGCATTCCCGAACACGATCTGCGGCGTCGTCTACCAGAACAAGAGCTGGCGCAATCGCTGCCAGTTCTCCTTCGCCTGCGATGGCGCGCGTGATCGCATCGCCGACAGCGGCGCTTGGGCGCGCGTGTCGCGCGTCGCCGAACAGGTGACCAAGGGCGAACTCTGGATCAACGCGGTCGGCTCGGCGACCCATTATCACGCCAATTACGTTCGGCCGCGCTGGGCGCGCGCCATGGAAAAGGTCGATAAGATCGGCAAGCACATCTTCTACCGTACCTTCAACGGCGGCTGGTAAGTAGCACGCGCCATCGCGAATCCCCCGGCTTTGGCCGAATTTCGAGCGCTCATTCCCGCGTGAAATATTTCCGCATTCGGCTGTATCGGTCGGATCGCGCGACCCGGTCATTTTGCCGCCGCCGAAAAATGCGCTAGAGCCCAAAGCTCCTCATTTGCAACGGTCGGACACATGGCTCAGAAAACCAAGCACCTGCTCCATATCCTGGCCGCCCAGCCGGTCATCCCCGTCGTTGCGGTGGACAGCGCCGCGGAAGGCGTCGAACTGGCGCGCGCCTTGGCCGCCGGCGGCCTGAAGGCCATCGAGGTCACGCTGCGTACGCCGGCCGCTCTCGACGCGATTCGGGCGATCAGCAGCGAAGTGCCGGAGACGGCCTGCGGCGCTGGCACCATTCTCGAGCCGAAGCAATTCGACCGCGCGGCGAAGGCCGGCGCGAAGTTCATCGTATCGCCCGGCGCGACGGTGGAACTTCTCGACGCCGCGAGATCTTCGGACGTTCCGTTGCTGCCGGGATCGGCAACGGCCAGCGAATTGATGGCGATGCTGGAAGAGGGCTACGAGGTGCTGAAATTCTTCCCGGCCGAACAGATCGGCGGCGCCGCCTTCCTCCGCTCGATCGCTCCGGTCTTTCCTGCCTTGCGTTTCTGCCCGACCGGCGGCGTGTCCATGAGCAACGTACGCGACTATCTCGCGCTGCCGAACGTCATCTGCGTCGGGGGCTCGTGGGTGGCGCCGAAGGCCGCGGTGGCGGCCGGCGACTGGGCGGAGATCACCCGCCTCGCGCGGGAGGCCGTGGCGCTTCGCGGCGGCGGCTGAGCCGCGGTGCCTCGCGCCGTGCCTGATCCGGGGGCACGCTCTTCGCGGCACGGTTCAGACCCTTGTCGGGGCGATGTCGACCACGGCGCACAAGCATCTTGACGCGGCAACGGCGCCCGGTCATGGTCCCGGCCGGAGCGCGGGCGTAGTTCAGCGGTAGAACGCAAGCTTCCCAAGCTTGATGTCGTGGGTTCGATCCCCATCGCCCGCTCCAGCCTCCAGACTCTCGCAGGTGCTGCTAGGTCGTCTCGCCGAAGGGCGGACCGCCGAGCGGGACGTGGTCGTCGGACAAATCATCCGCACCGAGCCCAAGCGCCTCCTGGGCGATCTTCGCATGGAGCTGCCCCACCGTCGCGAGAGCATGGCCGCACGCGCTGCACGCGATCTTTTCATGATCGGGCGTGCTCTCGTCGAGATTGATCCGATTCTCGGCTCCGCACTTGTCGCAGCGCATCGTCATCGCGTTCTTCATTTCGTTCACCTTTGCTATGGCCCTCGATGTCGCCTCGGCCTGCCATCCGTGCCGAACCATCTAGCGGCCTCTGCCCGATCACCAAGGGTGAGAGCGGCACCGTCAAACCTGGACGAGTAGCGCAGTTGCGTACATCGCCACCGCGCCGACGCCGATGCCGGACAGCGCGGTGGCCGACAGCCAAGGCTGCCCCTCGGCGCGCGCCTGCCGGATCAAAAGGGCGCCGACCTCGACGATGACTTGAAGGATCGCGCCAGCTCCCACGGCGAAGGCCAGGGCCGCCCAATGCGGGGAGAAGGCGTAGCTGCCGATCCATATTCCGGCGACGGCAGGTAAGCCAGCCAACGCCGCCAGGGCGACGAAGACCCATAGGCTCGGCCGTTTTTTCGTCATTGGCGCCACGATGCCGATGCCCTCGGTCAGATTATGCAGGGTGAAGCCGAGCACCAGGAACGAACCGAGCGCCGCCGCGCCCGTCGCGAAGGCGGAGCCGATCGCCAATCCCTCGCCGAAATTGTGCAAACCGATCCCCAGCGCGATCGCGGTGGCGAGGCGAACGCCCTCCAGTGTGCCGCCCTTCCGCCTGCCGACGATCATCAGCACCGCGAATGTCAGCGCGGCGACCAGCCAGACCAGAACGCCCGCGTGGAAGCCCGGCGCGGCTTCGCCCGCCAGTTCCAGCGCTTCCTCCAGTGTATCGATCAGCAGAAACGCCAGCAGTCCGATCGTCAGCGCCAAGGCGAACTGAAACGTCCGCCTGCCGCCGGAGCGAAGCGCGGGGTAGAACAGCATGCCCAGCGCGACGGGAACCACTCCGACGAACAATCCGATGAGGCCGAAGGCACCCAGCATGCCCGCCGTGGCGACGGGGGTGGCGATCGCGACATCGATGGTGTGATCGAAGGTGACGCCGGTCGACGTCAGCAGGGTCACATGGTGAGTTTCACCTTGCACCCAGGCGTAGGGAATGCGGAGCCACGCGTCGCTCATACGCTCCAATGCCCCGGCGGGCTCCTGGGTGAAGGTCCAATAGGCGCCGTCGACCTGTAATTGGGCGATGGTCATCGGTTCGGACCCGCCAGCGCGGACGTGTAGCGCGATGCCATCGCTGTCGAGGACGGTCCGCTCGACCGTCAGCTCTTCGGTGGGCGGTGTCCCTCCGTTCAAATAGCGAAAGGGATCGCTGGCCAGAAAAGCCGCCGCGACCGCGAGGATCAACACGAGGGGCAGGGCAATACGAAGAATGGTTCGGGTCATCGCGATCAACCTTCCCGTGCCGGCTTCGTTGTGCCGTCTTGCACATCGAAGAGGCTCATCCAGCCAAGCTCGGCGAATTCCGACTGGTGGGCGTGAAACATGTAGAGACCCGGCTCGTGGTCCCTGAAACTGATCTCGGCGATGCCGCGCTGGCCCTGGCATTGCATGATCGTGTCGACGGTCTTCAGCGTCGGTGTTAGCGTCGTTCCGTGATCGAAATAGTCGAAGAAATTCGCGTGCAGGTGCAGCGAGTTGATCGGGTCGAACTCGGTGATGTTGATCAGATAGAGCCGGATCGGCCGCGCCCGGTCGACGACGATGGGGCGCTTGGAATAAGCGTGCGCGATCGAATTGACCGCGTAGATCTCGTTCTCGTCGTCGAAGTTCGTGTCGAAGCCGTTCATCACCAGAACGAACTCCTGCCAGAGCGCGTTTTCGGGGGAGCCGAGAACGCGCGAACGGGCGACATCGGCTAGCTCGAGGTGACGGGCCGGGTCCGGATCGATGATGAAGGCGCCGTAAAGCCCCTTGTGGATGTGCCGCTTCAGCGGCACCGAATGGCAGTGATAGAGGTGACAGCCGAAGGGAAAGGCGTCGAACTCGTAGGTGAACTCGCCGCCCGGCAGCACGTTGCCCGCGCCGGGAACTCCGTCCATCCGTGCCGCATGGATGCCGTGGAAATGGATCGTGTGCGGATGCGAGCCGAAATTGCGGAAGCGAACGCGAACGCGATCGCCTTCGCCGACCCGCAAGGTCGGGCCGGGCACGCGGCCATTATAGGTCCAGGCGGGGAAGAATATCCCCGGCGCGATCTCGATCTCCTTGTCTTCGGCGATGATATCGAATTCTCGGAGTGTACGGCCGTCCGGCAAACGCGACGCGGTCCCGGTGTCCCAGTCGGTCAGGATGTCATGCGGGTCGAAGCCATTGCGCTCGTAATCCACCTCGCCGACCGTGGTCATGCCGTCATGGGTGTTGTGTGCGTCCTCCGATGTCTGGTGGCCAGCATGTTGCTCGCTGTCAGCCGCGGCCTGCGGGGCGGCAGGCGATGTCGACGCCTGGCCCAACGCCAGGCGAACCGCCGACGATCCACCGAGAAGCGCTCCTGCCCCCAGCAGAAAGCGGCGTGTGGTGGGATATTCGAACCAAGATGGCATTGCGTAGCTGCTCCCGTGTCGATTCCTTGGCCGTTGAAGGAATCTCGGCATTCGTCATAATTGCATGATGCTATAAAATATAGCCTTGGCTACAAATGACTTTGAAGCGGGAGTTTTGTCAACCAACAAAGGTGTCCGATTTCGCGGTTGGCGATGCCAACCCGATTGGCTATGCATGACGGTAATGACGAAGGTTCAAACGAGCGCCATTCCCGCCTTGCCCGATGCGGATCAGCAGGCGGCCAATTTCCAGCGGGTGCGAGAAGTCCATCAGCAGGAGGTGGCGGAAGATTACGTCGAGTTGATCGCCGACCTGATCGACAGCACCGGGGAGGCCCGCGCGGTCGATATCGCCCGGCGGCTGGGCGTTGCCAACACCACCGTCGTCAAGACCATTGCGCGATTGCAGCGGGACGGACTGGTTTCGAGCCAGCCCTACCGGGCGGTGTTTCTGACCGAGGCCGGCCGAAAAATGGCGGTCCGCTCAAGGCGACGGCACGAACTCGTCGTCAGCTTCCTTCGCGCGATCGGCATTAGCAATGAGACCGCCCAGCGCGATGCCGAGGGCATCGAGCATCACGTCAGCGAGGAGACGCTGGCGGCGTTCGAGCGGGTCGTGCGCGCCAAGGCGGCCGACTCGGCTTAAGGCCGGATAATGAGACCGTCGGGAGCCGCGCTGCGCCTTCGTGGAGCGTCAGCCCTCCGCGATCAGCCGCCCGTTCAGCGCGTCGCGGATCAGCTTCCGGGTCTCGTCGAGGCCATACAGGGCCGCGAACGAACCGAAACGCGGTCCGCGTTCCTGCCCGATCAGGATCTGGTATAGCGCCTGGAACCATTCGACCGAGACACCGGGGCCGCCCTGCGGTCCGGTCTTCTTATGGTCCTGATAGCGCTCGATCGGCCGCGCGACATCGAGCAGCGCGTTCTGGATCGCCTCGCCATCGGCATCCTTCGGCAAGGCGGCAAGCTTGGCGTCGAGCGCCTCCAGCGCCTCGCGCTCGACGTCGTCGGCCGCGCGAAACGTCTTCGAAGGTCTGACGAAATCCTCGAAATAGCGCAGCGCATAGGCGACGAGCCGGTCGAGGTCCGGATCGGTCTCGGGGGTGACGCCCGGCGCGTAGCGGGTGATGAAGCCCCAAAGCGTTGCCGTGTTCGAGGCGTTGGAGGCCGAGACCAGATTGAGCAGCATCGCGAAGGGTACCGCGACGGCCTTTTCCGGAGGGTGGCCGTCATGGACATGCCAAACCGGGTTCTGCAGCCGCTGACGCGGTTCCTGGCGCTGATAGGCCGCGACGAACTGGTAATAGTCGTCGACTGCTTTCGGGATGACGTCGAAGAACAGCCGCTTGGCCGCCCTTGGCTTCTGGAACATGTAGAAGGCGAGGCTCTCCGGGGAGGCATAGGCGAGCCACTCGTCGATGGTCAGGCCGTTGCCCTTCGACTTGGAGATCTTCTGGCTTTTCTCGTCGAGAAACAGCTCGTAGTTGAAGCCTTCCGGTGGTGTCGCGCCGAGCGCCCGGCAGATCTTCGACGCCAGGGTGACGGAATCGATCAGATCCTTGCCAGCCATTTCATAGTCAACGCCGAGCGCCGCCCAGCGCAGCGCCCAGTCCGCCTTCCACTGGCACTTGACCGCGCCGCCGGTTACCGGCGTCTCGATCCGCTCGCCGCTGTCGGGATCGAGATAGGTGATGGTGCCGGCGTCGGCGTTGCGATCGACCATCGGCACCTGGAGGACGATGCCGGTCTTCGGATGGACCGGCAGGAAGGGCGAATAGGTCGCGCGACGGTCGGGGCCGAGCGTCGGCAGGATGATCTCCATCACCTCGTCATAGGCGCCGAGCATCTTCATCAGCGTCGCGTCGAAGCGCCCTGAGGCATAATAATCGGTCGCCGAGGCAAATTCGTAGTCGAAGCCGAAGCGGTCGAGAAATGCCATCAGACGGGCGTTGTTCGCCGCCCCGAACGAGGGGTGCTCATTGGAAAACGGGTCCGGCACCCGCGACAGCGGCTTGCCGAGATGGGTCAGCATCATCTCCCGGTTCGGCACGTTGTCCGGCACCTTGCGCAGGCCGTCCATGTCGTCGGAGAAGCACAGGAGGCGCGTCGGAACCGCGTCGTCGGTCAGGACGCGAAAGGCGTGGCGCACCATCGACGTGCGGGCGACCTCGCCGAAGGTTCCGATATGCGGAAGGCCGGACGGACCATAGCCGGTTTCGAACAGCACCGTCGCCGGCATGCCGCTGGTCTCGAAGCGCTTGAGGAGCTTGCGCGCCTCCTCGAAGGGCCAGGCGTTGGAGGCCAGGGCTTCCTCGCGCAACGGTCGTTCGGCGACCGTGTCCGTCTCCGGGGTCTGCATGGTGCGTCCTTGCATGGTTGGCTTTTCCGCTGCGCTCGGCTCCTCTTGGTAACAGAAGGCATTGCGGGCAGGGAAGGTCGCGCCCGGTCTAGAAAGAAGCGGGGGGGCCGTCAACAAAACCCGCTTACGCCTTGTTGCGGTGCCGGTCGACGGCTAGCTTCGAGCAATCGCAAGTCTGAAGGAGCAGCGCATCATGGCCGACCTCGAACCGCAGGAAGCCCTCGTCCATCTCATGGTTTCGATGGCCGCAGCCGACGGCGCGATCAGCGAGAATGAAATGCGCGAGCTGGAGGCCCTGTTGCACACGCTTCCGGTGTTCGAAGGCTTCGACATGGCGAGCCTCGCCGAGATGGAGCGCCATTGCAGCGACATCCTGGAGCGCGAGGACGGCCTCGATACGATCATCGCCAATGTGAAGCAGGTGCTGCCGGCCAAAATGTACGAGACCGCCTATGCGCTGGCCATCGAGGTGGCGGCCTCCGACGTTCACGCGACGCAGGCGGAGTTGCGGTTCCTGGAAATGCTGCGCGACGGGCTCGAACTCGATCGGCTGGTGAGCGGAGCGATCGAGCATTCGGCGCGGGTGCGCTACCGGCGGCTGTAGCGCGCGATCATCGGGCGGGCTACAACCCGTAGGCGCCGAGCGGTATGCGGATAACATCACCGAAATTGTAGAGTCTCGCTCGCCAGCAATGGACGGAGCGTGCCGGCACCGGCCTTCTCGGGCAGTCGCCGATCCCGGCGCCGCCGCTGTCGTAAAAGGCATCGACGTTGACGCAATAGATAACGCCTCCTTGCACCGGAAATTGAGCGTGACGGTCCTGCTCCGATGGTCCGGTACCGGCACTTGCGGCAGAGACGGCTTTGTTGTGGCGGACTTACTTGATGCCGATTACCATGGAATCCGGGTCGGTCAACGGCTCGACGCGGGTTGCCGAGAACCCCACCTCGCGCATCCATTCCTGACAGTCGGCGCCGGTATAGTCGAAGCCGCCTCGGGTCTCGATCAGCATGTTCAGGCTCATCAGAAGGCCGAATGCGTTCTCGCGGCGATCGTCGTCGATGACGGTGTCGTAGACGATCAGCGCGCCGCCCTTCGGAACTGCGCTGAAGGCTTTTTCGATGAGTGATTTCTTCGTGGCCAAATCCCAGTCGTGCAGAATATGTCCCATGACGATCACGTCGGTGGCCGGGAACTCGTCCTGAAAGAAATCACCGGCGTGGAACTTTACGCGTTGCGACAGTCCGTTCTGCGCCGCGAACGCTTCGAAGATCGGTCGCACCGGCGGGAGGTCGAAGCCGACCCCCGTGAGATGGCTATGCGTCCGCGCCAGCGTGACAGGAACCATGCCCTGCGCGGTGCCGACGTCGATCATGTTGCTGTAGTCGCTCCAAGGGAACCGGGCAGCAAGAACCTGGGCTGCTCCGGCACTGAGCCCGCTCATGGCTTGCAGGAAGGATTCCAGCCGCTTGGGTTCGGCGTAGAGCGAATCGAACAGGTCGGTATCGCCGCGCTTGCCTTCGTTCTGCATCTCGCCGGTCCGCAAGGCTTCGGTCAGGGAATCCCAGAATCCGAACAGTCGGGCGTTTGCCATTTCCAGCATGCCGCCGACATAGGACGGCTTGGCCTTGTCGAGAAAAAGGTCGGCGTCAGGGGCATTACGATAAACCCCGTTCTCCCGGTCGAGCACACCGAGCGCGACCAGAGCATCGAGGAAATCGCGAGATGCACGCTGATGGAGATCGAGCTTCCTTTGCAAGGTCGGCAGATCAGCCGGAGCTTTTGCCAGAACGCTGAACACGCCCAGTTCGACCGCGCTCAAAAGGGCCTTGGATCCCCAGAACCCCATTCCAAGCTTCATGATGTTGTCAGGCGCGAAAGTCATGGATGCCATCCTCCCCAGAGTTAGGTGCGGAAGAATACTATCACAAAGGAATCGTCGTGACTGGTTGGAGGCTTTCCGTTGAGTAGGCAGAGGCAGGTGCGTCCGGTTTTGTCGTTGTGATGTCCGTAGGCGATCGTCCTGTCGGATAGACGAGTCACGGCATCTCCGCAGGTTACGAGCAGCCGCTCACGCCGACCCTGGTGGGCTTACTGACCGACGATCTCGCGGGTGGCGTCGAAGATAATGTCCTTGTTGCGCTCCATGGTGAAGCGCAGGTCCCAATCGTCGCGGCACAGGAATACCGGCCGCTCGTCGCGATCGCGCGCGACATGGGTGATGTTCTCCTTGATGAACGCGGCAAGCGCGCTTTCGCTGTCGGAGCGAATCCAGCGGGCGACGCTGGAGGTCACCGGCTCGAAGGTGACGTCCGCCTTGTATTCGGCCGCGATGCGCGAGGCGAGGACGTCGAGCTGAAGCGGGCCGACAACGCCGACGATCCAGGTCGAGCCGATCGACGGCCGGAACACCTGGACGAGGCCCTCCTCGGCGAGATCGTCGAGCGCCCGGCGGAGTTGCTTGAGCTTCATCGAATCCTCGAGGCGCACGCGACGCAGCACTTCCGGCGCGAAGGCTGGCAGACCGGTGAAGCGGAAGCTCTCGCCCTCGCTCAGCGTGTCGCCGACGCGCAGCGTCCCGTGGTTGGGGATGCCGATGACGTCGCCGGCAAAGGCTTCCTCCGTGCGTGCGCGCTCCTGGGCGAAGAAATAGATCGGGTTCGACACGGCCAGCGCCTTGCCGGAGCGCACATGGTCGAGCTTCATGCCGCGCTTGAAATGACCCGAGCAGAACCGCACGAAGGCGACACGGTCGCGATGCTTGGGGTCCATGTTTGCCTGGACCTTGAAGACGAAGCCGGAGACCCGGTCGCCGTCCGGATCGACAGGCCCCTTGTCGGAGGGTTGCGGACGCGGCGAGGGCGCGTGTGCGGCGATGAGGTCGAGCAGCCGGTCGACGGCGAAGTTCTGCAGGGCGCTGCCGAAGATCACCGGCGTCAGATGGCCCTGGCGATAGGCGACCGGGTCGAAATCGGCATAACCTTCGCTGGCCAGCGAAGCGGCGTCACGGAACGGCGCGTAGATGTCGGCCGGAATCAGGGCTGCCAAGGCGGGATCGTCGAGCCCCTCGGTGTGCGTCACGTCACGCGTGCCGCCGGCGGCGAGGAAGTCGTTCGAGGCGAGGTCGTAGCAGCCCTTGAACTGGCCACCCTGGCCGACCGGCCAGACCACCGGCGCGACGGATAGCGCCAGCATCTCCTCGATCTCGTCGAGCAGCTCGAACGGGTCGCGGCCCTCCCGGTCGATCTTGTTGACGAAGGTGACGATCGGAATGTCGCGCAGCCGGCAGATCTCGAACAGCTTGCGGGTCTGGGTCTCGATGCCCTTGGCGGCGTCGATCACCATGATGGCGCTGTCGACCGCCGTCAGGGTCCGGTAGGTGTCCTCGGAAAAGTCGCTGTGGCCGGGCGTGTCCAGGAGGTTGAAGGTGATGCCGTTCTTTTCGAAGGTCATCACCGAGGAGGTCACCGAGATGCCACGGCTCTTCTCGATGTCCATCCAGTCGGATTTGGCCCGCCGCCCGTCGCCCTTCGAGCGGACGGCACCGGCCATTTCGATGGCGCCGCCGGCCAGAAGCAGCTTTTCGGTCAGCGTGGTCTTGCCGGCGTCCGGATGGGAAATGATGGCGAAGGTTCGCCGGGCGCGGTGGCCAGTTTCGGCCTGCCCGGCGCGCTCGGGGTCCACCGGCGCGGTGGAGCGATCTGCGTCGGCTTGGTCATCCATGGCGGGCATATTGGCGTATTCCGTGTTGTCGGTCGGCGGCCGCATCTGCCGTGGTCGGTGCCGATGTCCCGGACAGGCCCTGGCGGCGGCGGAGCGTCAAGCTCTCGGTCCCTGCGAAGCATAAGCCCGCACATTGCCGGACGATCCGGCCTGTCTATCGCTCAGGCAAAGAGTTGAAGGCGGATGGTGGGCGTGACAGGGATTGAACCTGTGACCCCTTCGATGTCAACGAAGTGCTCTCCCGCTGAGCTACACGCCCATCCGACGAGGCGGCTTAGAACACGAGATTTGAGCCCGCGTCAATAGGATCGCGGCCGGCCGAAAGACTGTTTTCGAACCGGGCCGAGAGACCCCCCGACAACTCTGCTAGGCCGCGTCTTCCAGCATCTTGCTGACTTCGTCGACGAGCTCGCGCAGGTGGAACGGCTTCGACAGGATCTTGGCGTCCTTGGGCGCTTTCGAATCCGGGTTGAGGGCGACGGCCGCGAATCCGGTGATGAACATCACCTTGAGGTCCGGGTCGAGTTCGGTCGCCCGGCGGGCGAGTTCGATCCCATCCATCTCCGGCATGACGATGTCGGTCAGGAGCAGCGAAAACGGCTCCTCGCGCAACCGTTCGTAGGCGCTGCCGCCATTGTCGTAGCTGACGACCTCGTAGCCGGCTTTTTCCAACGCCTTGGCGAGGAAACGGCGCATATCGTTGTCGTCTTCGGCGAGTAGTATCTTTGGCATTCATGTTATCCGGATACGGTCGGGCAACGATCCCGGCGGCTGGTTCGTTCTAGGGACAATTCCATAGCAGAATGGCCCAAGATTTTCTAAAAGGAATGAACGTCTGGCCAACCTGTACGAAAAAATATGATGCGTCACCCGGCTGGAAAGGCTCAGTTTGGCGAAAACCCCGACAATCGAGACCGCAGCCGGAACGATCCCGGCCTTCGAAATCCTCGAACCCGACGAGCCGACCATCCCCTTCGTCTTCTGCTCGCCCCATAGCGGGCGGGACTATCCGTCGGATTTTATCGCGGCAACGCGCCTGTCGGGCGAATCGATTCGGCGGTCGGAGGATCTTTACGTCGATCGGCTGTTCGACTTCGTGCCCGAGCTCGGGGCTCCGCTTCTGGCGGCCCGTTTTCCCCGGGCTTATCTCGACGTCAACCGCGAACCCTACGAACTCGATCCCAAGATGTTCGCCGAGACGCTGCCCGCCTTCGTCAATGCCGGCTCGATTCGCGTGGCGGGGGGCCTCGGCACGATTCCGCGTATCGTCGCCGAGAACGAGGAGATTTATCGTGACGTCCTGCCGCTGGCAGAGGGGTTGCGGCGGATCGAGGAGCTCTACAAGCCGTTTCACCAAGCAATCGAAGAGGCCCTGCAGCGGACGCGGGAGCGCTTCGGTCTGGCGATCCTGATCGACTGCCACTCGATGCCGTCGAGCGTGCGCGCGCTGCCGGGGGGGCGCCGGCCCGATATCGTGATCGGCGACCGATTCGGGACCAGCGCGGCCGGCCGGCTGGTTTCTATCGCGACCAGCCGCATCGTCGCGCTCGGATACGACGTTGCGCGCAACAAGCCATATGCCGGCGGCTTCATCACCGAACGCTACGGCCGCCCGCCGGTGGGCTTTCATGCCTTGCAGATCGAGATCAATCGCGGCCTTTACGCCGACGAACGCCAATTCCGTCCCCATGCGGGGTTCGATGCCCTGCGCCAGCGACTCACAACTTTCGTGGCCGGGTTCGCCGCGGAGGTTGCGGCGGACTACGCTTGGCCAGCGGCCGCCGAATAGCGCGGTCGCGATCTCCGATCGCAGGGCGATACGCGGACAAAAAAACCGCACTGCGTTGAAACAGTGCGGTCAAGAGTCTAGGGAGGAAACGCCCATCAGGGCGGCGGCAAATCAAAGCCGCATGGCAGGATTTATGTTGCAGTGCGAAATCTGTCAATCCCATTTTGGCACATTTCGTGGGGTTGCGTAAAATTGCCGCATATCGAGGCGTGTGGCTCTTAGCGAGTTGGGATCCTTCCAACCGTTCACCGTCCAGCAGCGAGTCCGTGCCATGGAACTGCCCGAGATCGCGTCGCTCTTCCATCTCGCCGATGTCGCCGACGCCGAGACGCTGCCCCGGTTTCGCGCCGGTGGCAGCGTCGACAACAAGCTGGCCGCGGCTTTCGATCCGGTGACGGAGGCCGATCGGGCCGCCGAGCGGGCGATCGTTGCGGCCATTGGCGCGCGCTACCCGGACCATGCGGTGCTCGGTGAGGAGTTCGGCGCCCAAGGAAACAGCGAGCATCTATGGGTGATCGACCCCATCGACGGCACCAGAGCCTTCATATCCGGCGTTCCGGTCTGGGGCACGCTGATCGGCTATTGTCAGGCGGGCCGGGCGCGGATGGGGCTGATGTCGCAACCGTTTACCGGCGAGCGCTATTTCGCCGACGGTGAAGCCGCCTGGTGCGAGCATCGGGGCCAGCGAAGCCGGCTCGGCGTGCGGCCGACGCGCAGGCTTGACGAGGCGACTCTGTTCACCACCTCGCCGCGGATGTTTTCGGGTGAGGGACTCCGCTGCTTCGAGAAACTGGAAGCCGGGGCGCAGCTGACCCGCTTTGGCGTCGACTGCTACGCCTATTGTATGCTCGCGGCCGGTCACGCCGATCTCGTGGTCGAGTCGGATCTGAAGCCCTACGACATCGTGGCGCTTGTGCCGATCATCGAGCAGGCGGGCGGCGTGGTGACAACCTTCGATGGTGGCCGGCCGGAAGCGGGCGGCGATATCGTCGCCGCCGCGACACCTGAATTGCATGCGGCGGCGCTGGCGATTCTCAACGGCTGACGGCGTTCGCCGGTCCCGATCAATCCAGCGGCAGAGCGCCGCCCACGAAAGCATCGAACGCTTCGAGGAAGGGCTCGCGGAACCGGTCGGCCTCCTGCAACAATTCATGACGGGCGAAGGGAATCGTCAGGCTGGAGCCGGAACGCATGCGCCAGGCCAGCCGCTCGGCCGCGGGGGTTGCCACCACCCGGTCGTCGCCGGCGCCGATAATCAGGGTAGGAATGGCGAGCCGGGCGATCCAGTCGGAATCGGTCAGTCGCACCATTGCGCCGGAGACTGCGGCGAGCCAGGCGATCGTAGGACTGCCCAGAAACAGCTGGGGGGCGGCCTGGGCGAGGGCCTGATTGCGTTTGAGGCGGCGCGGGTCGCTGGTCAGCACGCTGGTCGCCGGGCTCGGTGAGTGGTTGCGATTCTGGAAGGGATGCGTCGGCAGGCGGCCCAGCCCGACCAGTTGTGCCAGCCGCGCCACGCGGTTCAGTCCACGCAGGCCGATCCGGCCGGGCGGGAAGGATATCAGCGGCGCGCTGAGGACCATCCGTTCGATGACGTTCATCAGCCGCGGCGAGGCCTGCAGCGCGATCAGGCCGCCCATGGAATGGGCGAGGATCGCGTAGGGGCCGCGGCAATCGGGAAGCACCACGTCCTGGACGAAGCTTTCCAGGTCGTTGACGTAATTGCGGAATTTGCGGACGTAGCCGAGCCGGGTGTTGCGAATCAGGCGTTGGGAGCCGCCCTGGCCGCGCCAGTCGAAGGTCACGACCATGTAGCCGCGACCGGTCAGGTCGCCGATGGTCTCGAAATATTTCTCGATCGCCTCGTTGCGCCCCTGCAGCAGGATGATCGTGCCGCGGGTGCGTGGCAGCTGACTGGGCGCAATGGCATAGCGCAGGCGCTTGCCGTCCGGAGTGCGAAAACTCGACGCGCTGATCCCCGGCGGGGCGGGATTGCCAGCGCTGCTGACCAGTTCGCTTGGATCGAAGGCTTCGTTCATCGCCACTCGGCCTACAAATAACGTTTCGCGCCGCCACGGGCGCATCCCGAACAGCATGGACGATTCGGCTTGTAGAGTCGCAGGCGGAGCCGGTCAAAATTTAACCGAACGGCGAGAGAGCATGAAAAAACCGGGAGCCCCCTTCGAGGCTCCCGGCTGGAGCGGCCACAGCGGAAGGGACGGGACGCTGCGACCGTTTCGGTTCCACCGGAGTCCGGTGGAAAACTGTCCGGCTCAATGATCTTGGCGCCGCACCCCGTTCCCGTCGGGGGCCGGCTGGGCTGATCGACCGAACCATGAGCGCCACTATGCCCAGAGCCACCTGAACGGTTGCGGAAGGCAACGTTCATTTTCAGTTCAGGAGAAAAATTGCGACGAATCAAAGGGTTATATTTCGTGATGCAAGCCCTTCGGCTCTGCCGAACGGCGCAATCCGAGCCCTCCACAAACCCTTGAACCGCAAAATCCGGCTCACCATTTTATTTGTGCGGTCGCCGATATGGGGCCGCTGGCCGGGCAGCATCGCCAGATTTGGGATGCACGCTTCGCGCCAAACGCAAACATCGTTGCTTCTGAATGGAGAACACCATGCGTCACGTAGACTTTGCTCCGCTGTACCGCTCCACCGTCGGTTTCGACCGGCTTTTCTCGCTGCTCGACAGCCAGAGTGTCGCGGACAACAGCCCGACCTATCCGCCCTACAATATCGAACGCACCGGCGAGAACGCCTATCGCGTGACCATCGCCGTCGCCGGCTTCGGCGACGAGGAGCTGTCGATCGAAGCGCGCGAGAACGTGCTGACGGTGAAGGGCGAAAAGGCGGAGGCCGAGGAAGGGTCCGGAAACGAGACCCTTTATCGCGGCATCGCGGGCCGCGCCTTCGAGCGCCGGTTCCAGCTCGCCGAATATGTCGAGGTGAAGGGCGCGAGCCTAAAGAATGGCCTGCTCCACATCGATCTCGTCCGGGTCATTCCGGAGGCGATGAAGCCGCGCAAGATCGAGATCGCGACGGCCGATAACGGCAACGCCAAGCAGCACGAGGCGAATGCCGCCTGACCCTGCTTTCCTGGTAAATGAAAACGGCGCTCGAAAGGGCGCCGTTTTCTTGTCGGGAACTCAGGATTCGTGTGGTGCGTCGATCCGGCCGAGATTCACGGCGGTCCGCGCGTCCTTCATCATGCTGGGATGGCCGACCGAACTCTCTGGCGCAGCGTTGCGCGCCTCGGTCCAGCCATTCATCCAGGCTGCCCGCAAGGACGAGCCGACGGGATACTGGCAGGACGACATCGGAAAGTTGTTGCGGAAGGCGAGCCTGCCTTGCTCGGTAGCGTCTGTGGACATGACGATCTCCTTCGTTGCAGGTGACCGAATCTGACCCTCTCGCACCGGTCCGTCAACCCGCCGACGCGAGCGCGCGTTGAGCAAAAATGGAACGGGTTTTCCGCGTCCGGTGATCTAGAGCGTCAGGCGATTAATCTGCAACATAGCCAGCGGCCTTGAGGTAGTTCCAACATTCTTCGGGCTCGAACAGGTCGCAGATGTTGCCGACTGCACGCCAGAGATCGTCG